>NZ_JBSHAM010000065.1:0-51901 GCF_053611505.1 Amycolatopsis sp. NPDC054798
GCCCTGCACCCCGATACGAAGCCTCCTCTGCGGTTCGGGGGTGCTTGACACGGCATCTTTCCCGCCTTGACAAGCACCCCCGAACCGTCAGCACAATCGGGCTTCGGGGTGCCCCACGCCCCCGGCGCGCAATGTCGCCGCCAGGCGACGAGCCGCCCCCTACCCCACAACCTCAACCAGCCGATCCAAAAACCCCCTCTGCCCCTTCACCAGCTTCTCCCGAGCCACCTCCACCCCAAACCACTCCACCCGATCCACCTCAGGAAACTCCTGCACCCGCCCAGACCGAGGCGGCCACTCCAGCTCAAACGTCCCCGGCACCACCTCCGCCGGATCAACGTCCCCCTCCACCGCCCAAGCAGTCACCACCTTCCCCGACTGCCGCACCTCCCCCAACGCCACCCATTCCCCCTCCGGCACCGGAACCCCCAGCTCCTCCTCGAACTCCCGCCGAGCAGCAACCTCCGGCTCCTCCCCCTCCTCGATCTCCCCCTTGGGCAACGACCAAGCCGCCGAATCCTTCTTCGCCCAAAACGGCCCGCCCATATGCCCGAGCAACACCTCGACCCCACCCGCGCCCCGACGGAAAACCAACACCCCAGCACTACGCCTCACAACCATCCCCCCAGTCTGCCGAACCCCCGTGACCAGCCCGAACACCGGCACGAAAAAACTTCCCGGCCATGTGTCGATCCACGCCACCCCCGCTCGACGCATCAGCAGAAGGCCCCAACAAGCCACCCCGGGAAGGACCCCCACCATGACCACCACGACCGCCCCCAAGACCGCCGCCGCCACCACCGAAGCCACCCAGTCCCTGGCCGACCGAGTCCGCCCCACCGTCCTGGCCCTCTTCCGCGCAGTGGTGTCGTTCCTCTTCCTCTGCCACGGCCTGATGGGCTTCGGCCTTTTCGGCGGCATCGACAACGCAGGCGGCGCGGTCCCCTTCGGCCAGTGGCCCGGCTACTGGGCCAGCCTGATCGAGGTCGTCGGCGCGGTCTTCGTCTTCGCCGGGCTCTTCACCCGCGTCTCCGCCACAGTGCTCTCCGGCGTGATGGCCTACGCCTACTTCACCGTGCACGCCCCGGAAGGCCTGCTCCCCCTGCACAACATGGGCGAGCCCTCCGCGCTGTACGCCTGGATCTTCCTGACCATCGCCGTGGTCGGCCCGGGCGCGGCCTCACTGGACCAGCTGCGCCGCCGCCGCTGAGAAAACCGCGCAGAGCGGCAATCCCGGAAACCTAACCGGGGTTGCCGCTCACAAGCATTGCCCGCCCCAGCGCGTGCTCCATCAGCACCGTCAGCACCTGCTTGGTCGAATCCCGCTCCCGCGCGTCGCACAGCAGCAACGGCACCTGAGGGTCAAGATCCAACGCCCCGCGGACTTCCTCGGTCCCGTACCGGTAAGCGTCGTCGAAGCAGTTCACGCCGACCACGAACGGCAGGCCCCGCTGTTCGAAGAAGTCCACCGCGGGGAAACAGGATTCGAGCCGCCGGGTGTCCGCGAGGACCACCGCGCCGAGCGCGCCGTCGGCGAGTTCGTCCCACATGAACCAGAACCGGTCCTGTCCCGGCGTGCCGAACAGGTACAGGATCAGCTCGGGGTTGATGGTGATCCGGCCGAAGTCGAGCGCGACGGTCGTGGTGGTTTTGCCCTCGACGCCGGTCAAGTCGTCCACGCCCTCGGACGCGGCGGTGATCACCTCTTCGGTGCGCAGCGGCGGCACCTCGCTGACCGAGCCGACCATGGTCGTCTTGCCGACCCCGAAGCCGCCCGCGACGAGCACCTTCACCGCCTGCGCGGTGAGCGACCGGCGGGGCTCAGAGTTTCCGGATGCCATCGAGAACCGCCTGGAGTACGTGGGGGCTGGGGGCGTCGGTCACCGGCGTCGCGGTGCGGAAGAGCACGAGGTTGCGTTCTATCAGATCGCTCAGCAGCACCTTCACCACCGGCAGCGGAAGGTCGACCCGCGCGGCCACCTCGGCGACCGAGACCGGGCGCTGGCACAGGGAAAGAATGCGCGCGTGCTCCGGTTCGAGGCCGGGCGTTTCGTTCACGGCGCGCAGCGCGACGACGAGCGTGATGAGGTCGAGCCCCCGGGTGTCGGACCGGGTCCGCCCGCCGGTCACGGCGTAAGACCGCACCAGCGGGCCGGCCTCGTCCTCGTACCAGGACTCGCGGTCCCGCGGCGTCATGGCGAGGTCCGCTGGACCGCTCCGGCCCGCGGCGCCGCGGTGAGCACCGCACCGACCCGCTTGACCATCAGGTTCATCTCGTACGCGACGAGCCCCATGTCCGCGTCGACCCCGGCCAGCAGCGCGAGGCAGGCGCCCCGCCCGGCCGCGGTGACGAACAGGAACGCGTGGTCCATCTCGACCATCGTCTGCCGCACGTTGCCGCCGCCGAAATGCCGTCCGGTGCCGCGGGCGAGGCTCTGGAACGCCGACGCGACCGCGGACAGGTGTTCCGCGTCCGCCTCGGACAGGTTGCCCGACCGGCCGATCAGCAACCCGTCGGAGGACAGCACCACCGCGCGGTCCGCGCCGGCGACCCGCTGCACGAGGTCGTCGAGCAGCCAGTCGAGCTCGTTGACGCCGTTGTTCGCCATCAGTCGCGATCTCCGTACCTGTTGTCGTGCCCGGGATCAGCCTCGCGGGCCCGCCGGGTGCCCTGCTGGAACGCGCTGAGCCGGGAGCGGGCCTGCTCCGGCGAATCCTCGCGGACCTCGTCGGATTCCGGCGCCGGCCGGTCGCCGCGCAGTTGCGGAACCAGGTTCTGCTGGCGTCGCCGCTGCGGCAGCGGCGGACGCCCGGGCGGACGCGGCGGGGCGGCCCGGCCGTTGTCCGCCGCCGGACGCGGCGCGCGGGCGGCATCCGCGGGCGGCCGCTGCTCGTGCTGCGGACGGGCTTGCGGAGGACGGGGCGGCGCCTCGGCGGCCGGACGCAAAGCGCGGCGAGTCGGCAGCTCCGGCCGCTGCTGCTCCGGCGCGACCCGGGGCTCCGGCGCCTGACGCGACGGCTGCGGCAGTTCCGCCTGCGGCGCCGGAACCGGGCGCGACGGTTTCCGTTGCGGCAATTCCGGTCGCTGCGGTTCAGCCCGCTGCGGTTCCGGCGCGGGCCGCGAGGGCTCCACCGCGAGCCGGGAAAGCTCCGGCACCCCGTCCTGCTCCGGAGCGGACTCCGCGCCGTCATCCGGAGTCTCGCTGATCGGCGCGAGCAATTCCTTGCGCACCAACACGATCGCCCGGGTCCCGCCGTACGCGGATTCGCGCAGGTGCACCGAGATCCCGTGCCGCGACGCCAGCCGCGCGACCACGAACAGGCCCAGCCGCGGTTCGTCGGACAGCGCCATGATCCCGAAGTCCGGCGGATCGGCGAGCATCGCGTTGAACTCCTCGGCCTGCTCCGGCTCGATCCCGAGGCCCTGGTCCTCGACCTCGATCACGACGCCCTTGCCGACCACGTTGCCGCGCAGTTCGACGCGAGACTCCGGCGGCGAGAACGACGTCGCGTTGTCGATCAGCTCGGCGAGCAGGTGCACGAGGTCGCCGACAGCGGGCCCGCGCACGGCGACCTCGGGCAGCTTCGCCGTCTTCACCCGCGCGAAGTGCTCGGTTTCCGCCGCCGCGCCGCGGACGAGTTCCACCAGCGACACCGGATTGCGCCACTGCCGTCCTGGCTGGCCGCCGCCGAGGATGATCAGGTTCTCCGCGTTGCGCCGCGCGCGGGTGGAAAGGTGGTCGAGCCGGAAGAGCGTGTCGAGCTGGTCCGGGTCCTCCTGCTTGCGCTCGGCCGCGTCCAGCACCTTCAGCTGCCGGTGGACGATCACCTGGCTGCGGTGCGCGATGTTGAGGAACACCGCCTTCGTGCCCTCGCGCGTCTTGGCCTCCTCGACCGCGGCGGCGAGCGCGGACTGCTGCGCGAGGTTGAACGCCTCGGCCACCTCGCCGATCTCGTCCGTCCCGTGGTCGAGCAGATGCCCGCCCTCGTCGAGGTCGACCGGTTCGCCCGCCCGCACGCGGCTCACGAGTTCCGGCAGCCGGACCTCGGCCGCGTCGAGGGTGTCCTCGCGCAGCCGGGCGAGCCGCGAGATGAAGCGGTTCGACAGCCGCAGCGCGATCAGCACCACGGCGAGCGCGAAGAGCACCGCCGCCGCGCCCGCGATGATCGAGTTCCGCAGCGTGTCGTCCGCGTCGGTGATGGCCGCGTTGGTCGCGTGCGCGCTCTGCGCGGCGAACATCGTCATCAGCGTGGTGGCGACCTGCTTCGCGTCGGCCCGCCACTGCTCCAGCGGCACCGGCAGCTGTTTCGCACCGGACAGCAAGGCGTTCTCGACCTGGGTCACGGTCGTCCACGCGGGACTCGCGACGAGCTTGTCGTAGTTCGCCCGCACCTCGGGCACCATCTGCGGCACCGACTGTTCGAGCTGCGCGTGGTACGCGCCGATCTGGCCGAGGTACGCGCGCTGCTCGTCGCCGGACAGCCCGCCCGCGGCGAGCCCGGCCGACGCCAAGGCGTCGCTGCGCTGCATTTCCTCGGCAGCGTTGAAAATCGGGATCGCGGACAGCCGGGCGTAGGCGTTGTCCGCGCCGCGCGCGGCCTGCGCGAGCCCGGCGACGCCCTGGGTGAACTGGTCGATGATCTGGTTGTAGAAGGAAAACACCTCGAGCCGCGGCGCCTGGCCGGCGTCGACCTGCTGGCGCAGCTGCGGCAGTTTCGCTTCCAGCGCGGCGAACGTGGCGATGTTCTGCTTGACGCTGGCGGGCACGTTCGAATCGCTCGCGAAGTTGTCCTGCAGCACCGAGGTGATCTGCGCGGCGGACGCGTCCGTCTTCGGCCGGACGGCCAGCAGCGCGGCGCGCGCGGCGTCCTGGCCGGCGAGCACGCTCATCGACAGCTGCCGTTCCTGTTCCGCGGCGAGCAGGAACGGAATGCCGGGGCCTTCCGAACCGCGAATCTTCCGCGCGTAACCGCGCGCCTGCGTCGCGTCGAGAATCAGGTATCCGGCGAGCGCGATACCGACCACGAGCAACGCCACACTCGGAATCAACGCGATCGCCAGCACACGAGAGCGAATAGACGACCCGCGGCCGTTTCGCCCGGAATTCTGCTTCACCGTGATCCGTTTTCCTTCCGGCGCTTACCTAGGTATTCGGGTCCGCGGTGTTTTCCTTGCACCGGTCCGACCAGCCGGATCACAACTCACCGTGGTCTGCGTTGCCCGCGACGACGGTAAGCAACCCGGACGGGCGAGTCAAGTCCGAAGCCGAACGACCGTCACGTTCCGGTTACTTGCTGGTAACCCTCTGCGGTGCTTGGAAAACTGATCACCGCCGGACGTGACCTTGGTCGCACCGGCCGCCGCCGCGGGCCGCCGCGCCCGGCCGCGTGAGGTCCGTCACGGCCCCGCCCGCACTGGCCCGCCCGGAAACTCATGCGCATTTCCGCATCAACGGCGGAATCGAACGGAAAAACGAGATCAATTTCCGGAATTCAGCGCCGGACGCCATTCGGCGGCCGGTGCGCGGAAAGCCGGGGGCCGGGCAGCGGTTCCGATTCCTCGGCACCGGCCGGGCGGTCGCGGCGAAGCAGATCGTGCAGCATCTCCCGGCACGCCCACGCCAGCACCGCCACGGACGCGATCAGCACCGCCACCAGCGTCGATTCGACCGGATAACGCGCGATCAGGTCGCCGAAACGCGCGAGAACGAAGCCGATCGCCACCCCGACAAGCAGGGTCACGGCATACGAGAGCGGCACTTCCCGACCGCGGGTCTCGATCATTTTCGGCCCCTTCCGCCCCGGATTCGCCTGGCGGCGCCGCCCCTCGATCGGCTCCTGCCCGCGAAAAAACAGGCACCGAGCATACCCGCCGGGCAGTGCGCGGCGCGCCCGCCGATCACCCAAAGGGGCGAGCAGGACACCGATTGTTCACCCTGGACCGGCGATTCCGGCCGGGTCCCCGCGAATCCGCGCGGATATTGCGCGAATTATTTTCAGCGCACCTCGCGCAGCACGGTCACCGCCCGCAGCACCTCGGCGTAAGTCGTGTACAGCGGGGCGAGCCCGAACCGCAGCACGTCCGGCGGCCGGAAATCGCCCAGCACCCCGCGTTCGTGCAACGCGTCCATCGTCTGCTGCCCGCCCGCGTCGCGCACTGAAACCTGGTGTCCGCGCGCGTGCTCCCGCGGCGTCGGTATCTCCGCTCCAGGCAGCAATTCGTCCGCACACCGGAAAAAGAAATCGCCCAGCGCCAACCCTTTCGCGCGCAGCACAGAGAGATCGACGCCGTCCCATACGTCCAGCGCGGCGTCGAGCGCCAGCATCGACAGGATGTCCGGCGTGCCGGCGCGGGCGCGCGCGATCCCCGCGCTGCCGCGGTATCCCGGTTCCATTCCGAACGGATCCGCGTGCCCGGCCCATCCGGCGAGCGGCTGATCGAATTCCGCCTGATGCCGCTGTGCCACATAGATGAACGCGGGCGAGCCCGGTCCGCCGTTGAGGAATTTGTACGTACAGCCCACCGCGAAATCGACCTCGCACGCGTCGAGCTGAACCGGAATCGCGCCGACGCTGTGGCAGAGATCCCACACCGCGAGCGCCCCGGCCGCGTGCACGGCCTCGGTGACCGACGGCATGTCGTGCAGCCGTCCGCTGATGTAGTCGACGTGATTCACCAGCACCGCGGCGGTCCGCTCGCTCACCGCGCCGGGCAGCTCCGCCACCGGCACGCGCCGCACAGTGTGCCCGGTGAGCCGGGCCGCCTGGTCGGCCACGTAGCCGTCGGTCGGGAAGGTCGCCGCGTCGACGAGGAGCTCGTCCCGGCCGGGGTTCGCCCGCACCGCCGCGACGAGCGCCTTGAACAGGTCCACGCTCGTCGAGTCCGCCACCACGACTTGTCCGGCCGCGGCCCCGACGAGCGGCGCGATCCGCTCCCCGACCCGCTGCGGGGCTTCCCACCAGCCCTCGGTCCACGACCGGATCAGCCGCCGACCCCACTGCTCGCGGACCACCTGGCTCAGCCGCTCCGCGACGTGTTTCGGCGGCGCGCCAAGAGAATTCCCGTCGAAGTAGGCGACGTCGGAGTCAAGGTCGAACTCCGCGCGCTTCGCGGCGAGCGGGTCGGCGGCGTCGAGCGCCGCCGCCTCGTCGGCAAGGCTTTCGCCGCGCACGGCAGATTCGGTCATCAACGCTCCTCGGTTCCCGGTTCGTCCCCTTCATAACAGGCGGAGGGCCGTCTTATCGAGCGCCGAGGCTGGCCGGGATTCTCTATCGGCCGCCGCGCCGACGACCTACAGTGACCTGACCAGGCACCACCGGAGGAGGTCAGCGTTGACCCAGTCGATCGCCGAACAGGCCGAGGGCCGAACCATCCCGCTGCTGCTGCGGCGCAACGCCGTCGAACACGGCGACCGGCCCGCGCTCACCTCGCTCGACCTCGAAGGCCGTCCGACGCTCACCTGGAGCGAGTTCCGGACCGCGGTCGCCGAAGTGTCGCGGGGGCTCGCCGGGCTCGGCCTCGCCGCGGGCGACCGCATGCTGATCATGGCCCCGAGTTCGCCCGATCACCTCATCGCCGACCTCGCCGCGGTGCACCTGGCGGCGATCCCCTGCACTGCCTACGCGACACTCAGCCCGGACCAGATCCGCTACGTCGCCCGGCACAGCGCCGCCCCGGTCGTCGTCCTCGCCGGAGCCGACGAGCTGTCCCGCTGGCTGCCGGTGCTCGACGACCTGCCCGCGCTGCGCCGGGTGGTGGTGCTCGACGAATCCGCGATCCCGGACGGCGACGACCGGTTCGTCGCGTACTCCGCGGTGCGCACCGAGGGCCGCGCCGCGCTCGCCGCCGACCCCGAGGCGTTCGACCAGGCGTGGCAGGCGATCCGCCCGGACGATCCGCTCGCGATGATCTACACCTCCGGCACCACCGGCGACCCCAAGGGCGTCGTGCTGTCGCACCGCAACGCGATCCACGAGGGCATCGCCGTGCACACGCTGCACAACGCCCCGATGCACCCCACGAACATCGCATATCTGCCGCTGGCACACATCGCCGAACGCGAGCTGTCGATCTACATGCCGATCGTCACGGCGGGCCACGTGCACACTGTCGGCGATCCGTCCGGCGTCGTCGCGGCGCTCGGCCAGGTGCGCCCGCAGAGCTTCTTCGGCGTGCCGCGGGTGTGGGAAAAGATGGTGGCGGGCTTGAAGAACATGCTCGCCGGGGTCCCCGAGGACCGGCGCGAGGCGCTCATTTCGGCGAACGAACTCCTGCAAGAGGGCTACAAACTCCGCAGCGCGGGCGAGGAGGTGCCTGCCGATCTCGCCGAACGCATCGCGAAGACCGACGAGACCGTGCTCGCGCCGGTGCGCGGGCTGCTCGGGCTCGACCAGCTGCACGTCGCGTCCAGCGGCGCGGCCGCGCTGCCACTGGAGGTGCTGTACTTCCTCGCCGGGCTGGGCGTCGAGATCCGCGAGGTGTGGGGCCTGTCGGAGACCACCGGCGCGGCGACCGCGAACAGCGCCGAAGCGTTCCGGGCGGGCACCGTCGGACGTCCGATCGACGGCGTCGAGGTGAAGACCGGCGAGGACGGCGAACTGCTCGTCCGCGGGCCGATCGTGTTCCTCGGCTACCTGCAGGCGGACGGCACGATCGAACCGGCCACCGACGCTGAGGGCTGGTTCGCCACCGGCGACATCGGCACGATCGACGACGACGGCTACGTCACGATCACCGACCGCAAGAAGGAACTGATCATCACCTCCAGCGGCAAGAACATCGCGCCGACCCGGATCGAGGGCTTGCTGAAGGAGCATCCGCTGATCGGCCAGGCGGTCGCGATCGGCGACGAGCGGCCGTACGTGACCGCGCTGATCGTGCTCGACGACGAGATCGCCCCCGGCTGGGCAGCGGCCAGCGGCGTCGAAGCCGCCGGGATCGAAGCGCTCGCCGCGCACGAAGCGGTCCGAGCGGAGATCGCGCGGGCCGTCGAGTCAGCCAACAGCAGGCTCGCCCGGGCCGAGCAGATCAAGAAGTACCACGTGCTCACCACCGCCTGGACGCCGGAAACCGGCGAGCTGACCCCGACGCTCAAGCTCAAGCGCCGGGTGATCAACGACCGCTACGGCTCCGACATCGCCTCGCTCTATACCTCGTGAGTGGCTACGCCGGTTCTAACCGGCGTAGCCACTCACGAGGCCTGCCGCGACCACTTGCGCAGACGAGGCGGCACGCGCTTCTCCAGCCCGTAGTTCTCCAGGTGGGCGGAGAACACCTCGTCGAACGCCTGCTGCACGGTCTCGGTGTCCCAGTCCGGCCGCTCCAGGATCGGCTGCTTCAGGTACGGCTGCCCCATCACGTGCAGCTGCGGGCCGTTGCACCGGATCATCTGCCCGGTGATGCCGTGCGACCCCTCGCCGAGCAGGAACAGCACGAGCGGCGCGATCTTCGCCGGGGTGCGCTCCGGCGGGCACGCGCGCAGCGCCCGCTCCGATTTCCACACCATCCGGGTGTGCGCCACCGGGCACACGGCGTTCACCCGGATCCCGGAATCGTCGAGGTCCAGCGCCCACGAGTAGGTCAGCGAGGCGACCGCGCCCTTGCTCGCCGAGTACACGCCGAGCTTGCGCTGCCCGAGCGACGCGCCGGAGGAGATGTTCACGATCGACCCGCCGCCGCCCGCGCCGACCATCGCCCGGATCGCGGCGAGCCCGGTGTACATCACGCCGAGCACGTTCACCTCGACCAGCTGGCGGGCCTGCTCCGCGTCGTCCTCCCAGGGCAGCGCCTCGTAGTTGAGCCCGGCGTTGTTGACCAGGCCGTCGATCCGGCCGAACTCGGCGACGCACTGGTCGACGATCGCCTGTGCCTGCGCCGGGTCGGCCACGCTGTGCCCGTTCGCGACCGCGCGCCCGCCGTGGCCGCGGATGGTCTTCGCGGTGCGCTCGGCCAGTTCGGCGTCCACGTCGTTGACGACCACGGCCCCGCCCGCGCGAGCGACGTGCACGGCGAACGCCTCCCCGAGCCCGCGCCCGGCCCCGGTCACGACCACGGCCTTGTCCTGCAACAGTCTGTCCACGCTCACTCCCCGCTGGTGCGCCCGGCGCGAGGACGAACGCTCCGCCGGGTCTCTCCCAGTGTTGGACCGTTCGGCCCAGCCGCACCGGTCGATGGCGACGAACGGTGCTCGCGCTGCGCCGAACGAGGAAAGCTGATCAGTGGCACGGGTACCCCGCGGCAGGTCAGTCCGAACGGCTCCGCGTTCCGGCCACCGGATTCTTCCCGACTGTTCACCCTGGTGTGATCGGCGGCATACTGAGGGTGCATGCCCTGGCCGGAGTAGTGACACTCCTGGCCAGGAGTGTCATCGGCGAAGGCAGAATGCGGGCAGTACCGGCATTCACTCGATCGGGGAGGGGGCAGTGGTCATCTCGTGACGACCGAAGCGACCTCTCGGCTGACGGCGCCGCTGCGGAATGTCGAATACCGCGTACTCTGGGCGGCGGAGGCCATCTCGAGCGCGGGCGATCAGCTGGCGAAGGTGGCGTTGTCCATCCTCGTCTACCACCGCACCGGTTCCGCGCTCTGGGCCGCGGTCGTCTACGCGCTGACCTTCCTTCCCGCGCTCGCGGGCGGGCTCGGCCTGTCCTTCCTGGCCGACCGCTACCCGCGGCGCGCGGTGCTGAGCGTGAGCGCGGCGGCGCAGGCAGTGCTCGTCGGGTTGATGAGCCTGCCCGGGATGCCGCTGATCGCGCTGTGCCTGCTCCTGGTGGCGGTGCAGCTCGCCGCGTCGCCCGCGAACGCGGCGCAGAACGCGATCACCCGCGAGGTGTTCGCCGACGACTATCTGTACCTGCGAAGCCAGGACTTGCGCGGGATCACCACCAACACGGTGCAGCTGCTCGGCCTGGCCGGCGGCGGCGTGCTAGTGACCGCCGTGGGCACGTCGTGGGCGCTGGCGATCGACGCGGTGAGCTTCGCGGTGGCCGCGGTGATCGTGCGGGTGTGGGTGCACAACCGGCCCGCGGCCGGCGGCGACCACAGCACCTGGTTCTCCGCGACGCGCTGGGTGTTCGGGCAGCGCAAACTGCGCGTGCTGATCGCGCTGTCGTGGCTTGTGGGGCTGGCCGTGGTGCCCGAGGGGCTGGCCGCGCCGCTGGCCCAGCAGCTGAACGCGCCGTCCGCGGCGGTCGGCTGGCTGCTCGCCGCCGACCCGCTCGGCTTCGTCGCCGGGGCCTATCTGCTGTCGAAATTCGCGTCCGCCGAGGTCCGGCAGCGGCTGCTCGGCGTGCTGGCGACGACGTCGCTGGCCTTGCTCGCGCTGTTTTTGCTTCAGCCGAATCTGGTGGTGGCGCTGGTGCTGCTCGCGCTCGCCGGTGCGATGGGCGCCTACATCATCACCGTGACCGCGACGTTCTCCACCTGGGTGCCGAACGAACTGCGCGGCGGGGCCGGCGGGCTCTACCGCACGGGATTGCGCGTGGCGCAAGGCATCGGGGTGGCTCTCGGCGGGGTGGTCGCACAGGCGACCGGCTCCGCGGTCACCGCCATCGCGCTGGCCGGGCTGGCCGGCGTGGCTCTGGCGATCCCCACCGCGTTCTCGTGGACCCGGGTGCGGCACGCGGTCGCGGCCGGGGCCTGATCGTGGGGTGGAAGAGGAATCTGCGGCCGGGGTCGAGGCACCGGCCGATCGGGTCTGGATACGCCGGACGGGAAGTCGTTTCACGCTTCACGGTCACGCACGGAACACACCTCCGCTCGCATTGTCACGAATCCGCAGTGGATCGGTCACAGAACTCACGCTTCACGGTCACGCACAGCTGTCCACCTCCGCTCGCTGACAATTCATCGGAAAATGACAACAGCTCGATTCACGCTTCGCGGTCGCGCATGCGAAAACACCTCACTCGGGGGGACGGCGGGGACGCTCCTCCGCAATTTACTTCATGGATGCAGCAGTTGTCGCGGAAGGCGTCTCCGGGTTCGGAGACTACGACCGAATACAGCGTTCGGAGTCGGTGAGTGCGATGATACCGGCAACTGATAACGGCGCAGAACCGGGAACCGTCCGGGAACCGCATCCGACACCGGAGGAGGCACGGCCCGATGCCCGGAACCGAACCGGCGCGCGGTGAAAACCGCGGCCCCGGGGAGGAACCGCCCGCCGCGACGGGCTTCGCCGGGCGGCTGCGCGCGCTGATCGCCGCGAACCCCGTTTCCTCGTGGGATCTCTGGACGAAACCGCGCCGGATGGTGGCGTTCCTGCTCGCCTGGGACGCGATCGCGGTGGCGCTGCTGACCTTCGGCGTCGTCGCGTCGCCGAGCCCGGATCTCGTGGACTGGGGCCGGTTCGCGATCCTCGCCGGCTGCGCGACGGTGCACATCCAGCTCACCCGGCGGCAGGAGGAACGGCGGCGCAACCGGGTCACCGCCGTCCACATCGACCTGACCGGCATCTGGGTGTTCCCGGCCGCGCTGCTGCTGCCGATCCCGCTGACGCTGCTGCTGATCGCGATCCTGCGCGTCCAGCGCTGGTTCAACTCCCGGCGACCGCCGCACAAGTTCGTGTTCACCTCGTTCACGCATGCGGTGTCGGCACTGCTGGCACACCACCTGTACCAGACTTTCGCCTCCGCCGAACTGGCCCGGCTCTCGCCGGCGAACTCGTTGCAGGTCTTCGGGATCCTGATGCTCGTCGGCTTCAGTTACGCCGCGCTGCAGGCGATCGTGATCGGCGGGCTGCTCGCGCTCGGCGGCACGTCCGCGCCCACGCTGCGCAACGTATTGGGCACCAAGGACGACAACCTGCTGGAGCTGTCGACGATCAGCCTCGGCACCATCGCGACGATCCTGCTGGTGAACATCCCGCCGGCGATCGTGATCCTCGTGCTCATCACCGTGCTGGGCAACCGGCTGGCGGAAATCAACCAACTGCAGTCCGAAGCGCGCACCGATCCGAAAACCGGGATCTTCAACGTGCGCGGGTGGTCGGAGTCCGCGGAACGCGCGCTGGCCAGGGCCGCGCGCGGCGGGGAATCACTGGCATTGCTGATGATCGACCTCGACCACTTCAAGTGGATCAACGACACGTACGGCCATCCGGCAGGCGACGACGTGCTCCGCACGGTGGCGCAAACCCTCGACGAGATAACCCGTCCCAAAGACATCATCGGCCGCTTCGGCGGCGAGGAGTTCCTGATCCTGCTGCCCGACGCGGACACCACGGCGGCGAAGGTGACCGCGGAACGGATCCGTACCGCAATCGCCGATCAGCGCATCGTGACGACCGACAAACGCGGCGGTTCGGCATTGATCACCGGCCGCACCGGGTCGATCGGCGTCGCATTGCTCGGGGTGAACGGAACAACACTGGAACAGTTGCTGCACGCCGCCGACGCGGCCGTCTACACCGCGAAGGAAGGCGGCCGGAACCAGGTGCGGTTCGCGGACGCGAATCTGCCTCCGGAGTGATCCACAATTCCGATCACCGGCACTGTTCGCGATTAATCGCGAAACCGATTCAGAAACCGTGCGCGACGGCCAGCGCCCCGTTCCGCCGCCGGATTGGCCCGCCGGGTTAATTGTCAGCGAGACCGCTAACCGCGGCGGCCGGTTTTTCGGGCCGGAACGGAAGCCGCCGGGATTGCCGGACCCAGTTGGCCGAGCACCCGCAATCCGCCCCCCGGACTCGACCGCCCCTCCGGCCCTCCCGCATCCCTTCAGCCAGACCGCCCCAATGCGGCATTGGGTGCGTGCGACGCACCGAACGCCACATTGGGTGCGTCAGATGCACCCAACGCCACATTGGGGCGATCCCAGGCCACCGTGCGGAACCCCCGGGGGTTACCCCCCGCGCGGGTGAGGGGGACAGCCGCCTCCCGCATCCCGCGCCGGGCTGGCACCCTGGTGCGCATGCCAGCCACCGACGACCGTGCCCCGGCCGCCGTTCGCGTTCGCCGACCCTGGTCGACGTCCGGCTGGCTGCTGCTCGTCCTGCTCGTGGTGTTCGGGTTCGGCCTGATCGCCTCGCGGCCCGCGTCCCCGCCCGACCAGGGCCCGCCCACCGGCGGGGTGCTCGCGGCGCAGAACGCGGTCGACGCGCTCGCCCACCCCGGCGGGGAGGCCACCGCGCTCGCGCTCCTGCCCAAGGACTTCACCGCGGTCACCGGCGTGAAGCCCGGCGCGCTGCCCGCCCGCGACGGCACCGTCCGCGCGGCGCATCTCGACGGCGGCTGCTCCGCTCCGTGGGGCGACGACAACACGAAGTGGGACTTCTCCGTCCCGTGCAAGGCGCACGACCTCGGCTACGACCTGCTCCGCTACGCCAACGACAAGGGCCACCCGCTCGCCCAGTCCGCCCGGGCGGCGCTCGACGACCGGCTCGAGCAGGACATGCACCGCACCTGCGAGCTGAACCCGGTGAACTCCGAGCGCACCTGCCAGCTCGTCGCGTCGGTGTTCACCGGCGGGCTGGTGGTCAACTCGTGGCATCAGCGCTGGGGCCCGCCGGTCGGCGACCCGATCGGCCCGATGGTCGCCGGGGTGCTGGTGATCGGCTGTCTGCTCGTGATGCGCCTGCGCGGCTGGCACACCGCCCGCCGCACGACCCCGCGGCCGCGCCTGCCCCGGGGCACGCCGCGGCCATGGGCGGTGCTCGGCATCGCCGGAGCCGTCTCGCTGATGATCGGCGAGTCGGCGACCGCGCTGGCCGATTGGGCGGGCGCGCCGCAGGCCACCTGGTGGCCGCTGACCTGGCTCGCGCAGCTCACCCCGCTGCTCTTCTTCGCGGGCGGACTCGCCAACGCGGCGGGCTGGCGGGCCGAACGCGACCGCGGCTACCGGCATTACCTGGCCGAACGGTCCAGCCCGCTGCTGCGCCCGGCGTTGATCTTCGCCGTGGTCGCCTTGATCGTGCCGCTGGCGCTGGAGCTGCTGGGCATCCCGGCCGGGACCAACGCCACGGTCATGCGGATCGCGCTGCACCCGCTGTGGCTGCTCGGCGTCTACCTGCTGACCGTGGTCGGCGCGCCGATGCTGCTCGCGCTGTACCGCCGGACGCGGCTGTGGTCGGTCGCGGCGCTGACCGCTGTCGTCGTGGCCGGAGAACTCGCCGCGAGCTGGACGAACGAGTCCTGGCCGCGCTACGCCGCCACGCTCGCCCTGGCGCTCCTCGCGCAACAGGTGGCGTTCGCGTACGCGGACGGCGTCCGCCTTCGCCGCTCAGTGCTAGGCGTCGCTGCTGTCAGCGGCGTCGTCGCCCTTGCGGTCGCCGTGTTCGCCTTCGACGCTTCGCCGGTGCTGCTCGGCAACCCAGGCGCGCCTGCCGCGCTGTCCGCACGGCCGTGGACTGTGTTGCTCCTGGGGGTGTCGCAACTCGGCCTCGTCGGGCTCCTCGCGACGCCACTGCGCCGCTGGGCCTCGCGCGACCGCGTCACCCGCGTCGCCGCGCTCATGCTGCGCGCCCCGATGAGCCTGTACCTGGCGTTCCTCGCCGCGATGCTGCTGCTCGTCGCCGTGGTCTATCTGCCCGGGCCGATCGCGGACGGCCTGAACTGGCTGCTGCGTCCGCGAATGCTCGCCGCGGTGGCGCTGCTGCTCGTGCCCGCGGCGCTGGTGTTCTGGTGGTTCGAGCGGCACCCGGGCAAACCTGGTGCCGAAGCACCGGCCGCCCCGCTTCCCTCCATCCCGACCGGCCGCCGTCCGGTGCTCCTCGCCCGGGCGGCCGCCACGCTCGGCATCGGTTACGCGACGCTCGGCGTATTCGGGCTCGCGCTGGCCCGGTTCGGCGCCGAGGCCGCGGACGCCGACGTGCTCGGTTTGCGGCTGGACCCGGTCCAGAGCCTCGTGCATCTGCTCCTCGGCGTCCTGCTGCTGCACGCGGTCCGGACCGGCGGGGCGGCGACCTCGGCCGCGACGTGGTTCGCCGCCGCGCTGACCTGTGTGCCCTCGCTCGTGGCGGCCGCCGGCGGCGAGACGCACGGTTCGGCGATCATCGTCCTGCATATCCTCACCGCGGTGTTCGCGCTGGTCGGAGCGGGTTCGTGCATGGTCCCGGCGCGGCGGACGGCCCCCGCCTCGCCCTGACCCGCGACACGCGTACCGCCGATCGGGCGAAAATGCTTCGGATAACGGACCATGGGTGGTGCACACCACACTGCCCGGGGGAGGTGCGAATCCGCCGCAACCCCCGCCCGGCACCATGCGTCTCCAGAAGCGGACGACCAGAACGAGAGAAGGAGCCGACCGCGTGGACTACCCGCCTCGGAACGGGCAAGGCGATCGCCGCCCTGCCCGCTCGTGGCAGGACCAGCCCGGCCGGGGACCGGCGCGGCGGCCCGGGCCACCTCCTCGTTCACGACGCGAACCGCAGGCGTCGGGTCCGCCTCGCCGTCCCGGACCGCCGCCGCACCGGCGGTCGCGCCGAGGCGGCCTGCGCGGCGCGAAAATCGCTCTCACGGTCGTGTCGCTGCTGGTCATGGGGCTCACCGGCTATGCGTGGGCGTCGCTGCAGGGGCTAGTCAACGGGCTGAGCTACTCCGACGTGATCGGCGACGGCGCGGGCGGCGACAAACCCGCCGACGGCGCCCGCGACATCCTCCTGGTCGGCCTCGACAGCCGTACCGACGCCCAGGGCAACCCGCTGTCGCCGGAACTGCTCGCCCAGCTGCGCGCGGGCGAATCGGACGGCGAGCTGAACACCGACACGCTGATCCTGGTGCACATCCCGAACGACGGCAGCAAGGCCGTCGCGCTCTCGCTGCCGCGAGACTCGTACGTGGACATCCCCGGCTACGGCAAGCACAAGATCAACTCGGCGTACGCCAGGGCGATGCTGCAGGCGCGCAAGGATCTGCAGGCGCAAGGCGTCACCGATCCGAAGGAAATCGACGTCAAGGCCAACCAGGCCGGGGCGAAGCTGCTGATCGCGACCATCCAGGAGCTGACCGGGTCCACGATCGACAACTACGCGGCGATCAACCTGCTCGGCTTCAGCGACATCACGAAGGCCATCGGCGGCGTCGACGTGTGCCTGAACAACAACGTCGACGACGACTACTCCGGCGCGAACTTCACCAAGGGCCAGCACACCATCTCCGGGGTGGAGGCGCTCGAATTCGTCCGGCAGCGGCACGGGCTGCCGCGCGGCGACCTCGACCGGGTGGTGCGCCAGCAGGTCTTCATGGCGGGCATGGCGCGCAAAGTCCTGTCCGCGGGAACGCTGACCGACCCGGGCAAGCTCAACTCGCTGATCGACGCGATCAAGAAGTCCGTGGTGCTGAACCAGAACTGGGACATCTTCAGCTTCGCCCAGCAGATGAAGGGGCTCACCGGCGGGCAGCTGGAGTTCCGCACCATCCCGGTCGACAACGTCGAGTACCGCACGCCGAACGACGGCGTCGCGGTCAAGGTCGACCCGGCGAAGGTGAAGGCGTTCGTGCAGGGCCTCACCGGCCCGCAGAACGGAGCCGACGGCGCCCCGGCGCAGCAGCAGCCGAAGCCGGACGAGTCGCACAAGGACACGACGGTCGATGTGCGCAACGCCACAGGTCGCAACGGCCTCGCCGCGACGGTGTCGAAGCAGCTGGTGGACAAGGGGTTCACCGCGGGCGACACGGACAACGCGTCCTCGCGGAAGACCACGGTGGTCTGGGTTCCCAGCGGTGGCGAGGCGGCCGGGCACGCAGTCGCTGAAGCGCTCGGCACCAAGGCGACGGTGCAGGAAGACAAGAGCGTGCCCAAGGGCCACGTAAAGGTGTTCCTCGGTTCGGACTACGACCCCTCGGCAGGCGCGTCGAGCGGAACCGGTGCGGCGCAAGCCCCTCCGGCGCAGCAGGCCGCACCCCCGTCCTCGCCCTCGGCTCCGGCGGGCGACGACCAGACGATCACCGCCGAGGGCGTCCCCTGCGTCAACTGACGCGTTGCTCCATTCGGGGCACTCGGAAATTTTTTCCGAAACCCGCGTAATGAGCGCCCGCTTCGGCACTTTCACCACCGGGACGCAAGCCCGCGTCCGCGAAGTTGGTTGAGGGGCAGGGGCCGTGATCGACGCTGAGCACTACCAGCGAGTGCTGGGAGACGAGCTGCGCAAGCTCAGGCGTGGCCGGGGATGGACGCGCAAAGAGCTGAACGCGCATCTGCAGAGCGAAATCTCGCTGCAGACACTGGCGACGTACGAACTGGGCACCCGGCAGTGTTCCGTGGTGCGCCTGGTCGAACTGTGCGTGGCGATGGACGAGCTTCCGCAGGATCTGCTGGCGAAAGTGCACAGCCGGGTCTTCACCGAGGAGCCCGGACGGGTCCGCGTGGACCTGCGCCGGGTCGTCGAGGAAGCCGGTCCGGAGCTGACTCCGCTGCGCCGCTGGGCCGAAGGACGGTTGCGGCAGAACGGAGTCGCGGCACCGGGGTCCGCCGCGCGCGCGAGTTCCCCCTCGCGGCCTTCCGTTCCCGCGCCGGGATCCCCAAGCACGCCAAGCCAAACTTCTTCCGCTCCCGCGGCGTCGGGTCAGTCCGCCGCCTCGTCCGACGAGGTGTCGTTCGACTTCGCCGCGCTGGAGCGGATGGCCGAACTGTGCGGTCTTCCGACGGCTGAGCTGGTTTCGCACCTGCGCAAGCTCGCTCCGGCCTGATCCGCACCCACAGATCACGAGGGGGATGTTCGCGACTCCTCCCCTGCCGCGAACGTCCCCCTCGTACTGCTCAGCCTCGGCGCGCCTTGGCCCGCACAGGTTTCTTCCCGCTCAACGACTTCGCCGCCCTTGTCCGGCAAGCGTCCACTGTGGAGCATCCACCTTCGCTGAACGCTGCCCGCCGGGCCCGCGAACCACGAGGGGCGACTTTCGCGACTCCTCCCCTGCCGCGAACGTTCCCCTCGTGCCTCCTGGTCCACTGTGGACCCCAGACCACGAGGGGGACCTTCGCGACTCCACCCCCGCCGCGAACGTCCCCCTCGTGCCTGTTCATCCGAGCAGTTCGTAGTCCTCCCGCCGCACCGTCCGGGTGTCCAGCCAGTACCGCCAGGTGAATCCCGGCCACAGCGTCCGGTTCACGCCCTTCGCGTCGAGGTACCAGCTCTTGCAGCCGCCCTGGGTCCAGATGCCCTTGCCGAGCTTGTGCTGCACCTCGGCGTTGAACCGCTCCTGCACTTCCTCGCGCGGGTCCAGCGCCCGGTCGCCCGCCAGCCGCAACGCCTGCGCGATATAGGAAATCTGCGCCTCGATCATGAAGACCACCGAGTTGTGGCCCAGCCCGGTGTTCGGGCCGAGCAGGAAGAACAGGTTCGGGAAGCCGTTCACGGTGATCCCGAGGTGCGTCCGCATCCCCTCGCTCGCCCACTCCTTGGCGAGGTTCCGCCCGTCGCGGCCGACGATCTCCAGGCTGTCGAACGCGTCGGTCACATGGAAACCGGTGCCGTAGACGATCGCGTCCACCTCGTGCTCGACACCCGCCTTGTCGACGATGCTGTGCTCGCGCACCTCGGCCACGCCGTCGGTGACCACGTCGACGTTGTCGCGGGCCAGCGCCGGGTAGTAGTCGTTCGAGATGAGCACCCGCTTGCAACCCATGGTGTAGTCCGGGGTCAGCTTGGCGCGCAGTTCCGGATCCGACACCGCGCGGTCGATGTTGCTCTTCGCGAGCCGCTGCCCGATCTTCATGATCCACGGCTGGCCGTTGAAGCCGATGGCGCGCGCTTCCAGGGTCCAGTAAAGGAAATTCCGGTACAGCCGCTGCACCGGCGGCACCGCGCGGAACAGTCCGCGCAGCCAGCCCGGCATGTCGCGGTCGGCCTTCGGCATCACCCACGGCGGCGTGCGCTGGAACAGCGTCAGCTCGGCCGCCTCCGGCGCGATCTTCGGCACGAACTGGACCGCGCTGGCCCCGGTGCCGACCACCGCGACGCGTTTGCCCGCGAAGTCGAAATCGTGGTCCCACTCGGCGGAGTGGAACGCGCGTCCCTCGAACCGCTCGATCCCCGGCAGGTCGGGGATCATCGGCCGGTGCAGCGCTCCGACGCCGGCGACCAGTGCCGGAGCCACGAACTCGTCGCCGCCGCGGGTGCTGACGTGCCAGCGGTTCTCCTCGGCGTCCCAGCGCGCGCCGGTCATCTCCTGGCCGAAGCGGATGAAGCGGCGCAGGTCGTATTTGTCCGCGACCCCGCGCATGTACTCGTAGATCTCCGGCTGCGGCGAGTACGCGCGCGACCAGCCGGGGTTCTGCTCGAAGGAGAAGGAGTACATGTGCGACGGGATGTCGCACGCGCAACCGGGATAGCTGTTGTCGCGCCAGGTCCCGCCGACGTCGTGGGCCTTCTCCAGCACCACGAAGTCGTCGCGGCCGTCCTTGCGCAGCTGAATCGCCATGCCGAGCCCGGAGAACCCGGTGCCGACCACGATCACGCCGGTCTCGGTGCGGTTGCCCATGCGTCCTCCCGTTAACTGTTACCCGAAGTCCAGCTTACTCGGAGTAGGTTACTGGCGGTAGAGTGTGCGGCATGACCACCGCCAAGCGCAAGCGCATGCCCCGAGCCGAGCGGGAGCGGCAGATGATCGAGGTCGCCGAGCAGGTCTTCGGCGAGCGCGGCTACGCGATGGCGTCGATGGACGAGATCGCCGAACTGGTCGGCGTGTCCAAGCCGATGCTCTACGAGTACTTCAACTCGAAAGAGGGCCTGCTGCTGGCGTGCATCCGGCAGTCCCGGTCGGCCTTGCAAGAGGCCACCGAGCAGTCGATCGTCGGCGCGGAGTCCGCCCAGGACGCGCTGCGGCGCGGGCTGCTGGCGTTCTTCGTCTTCATCCGGGAACGCCGTCAGGCCTGGTCGCTGCTGCGGCACGAGATGGCCCTGATCGGCACCCCCGCCGCGGACGAGATCGAGGAAACCCGCCGCCAGCAGACCGACCTGATCACCGCGTTGATGAGCGGCTACTTCGACAGCGAGGACACCCTGCGCGCCGAGGCGTCGGCCGAGTTCGTCGTCGGAGCCTGCGAGCGGCTGGCGATCTGGTGCGAGCGCTTCCCGGAGGTGACCCCGGAAAAGGCCACCGAGTACGCGATGGATCTGCTGTGGGCCGGGTTGTCACAGCGTGCGATCTGATGTGCACGTGAAGATGACCGTGCATTAGGCCATTCGGTCGTCACTCAGCGCACATCTCGTCCCGTTACTTGTGACACAGAGTTTTCATACGGTATCGATGACACGGTAGAAAGACACACTGAGTGTCGCGCCAGCGGCCTGCAGGCAGGAATCGCGTCATGAGTTTGCGGTGGCCGGGTCTCGACCTGTGACGCATGCTGATGACGAGAGGGGTGAGGCAGTGGTGGAAACGATCACGGCGACTTACAAGCACGACAACGACGACTGGACGATTACCGTCAGCGGCCGCGGCAAGGAGCTGACCGGCAAGGCGCCGGGCATCATCGCCGCCCGCGACCGGGCCGACCAGCTCGTGGAAAAGCTCGCCCCGAACGAGCGACCCACGGTCGTGCACCTGCTGAACGGCAACGCCCTGGAGTTCACCAGCGCGTACATGGCCGCCCGCCTGACCCTGCCGGAGATCGAGCCGCTGGAAATCCCGCCGTCGGGCGGAGCCAAGGCGGCCAAGGACGCGGCGGACTCCGGGAAAGCGGAAACTCCCGCCTCGACCACGGCTGCTCCGGCGGCCGCGACTGCTCCGGCAACCGCGGAGAAGGAGAAAGCCGCGAAGCCGGCGATGCCGCCGAGCAAGCAGCTCCCGAAAGAGGTCGAAGACCGCAAGCCGGACGAGACGAGCCGCCCCGGTGTGACAGCGGGCGCGTCGGCCACGCCGCCGGTCGCACGCGCCTGACCTGCACTTCTATTTGGCCTGCGGCTGCTTTCCGTACTTTTGGCTCGCCTTTTCGCGGGCTGATTTAGCTGCGCGCGTTCCTGGCATGGGCGGCTTTTCGCGGCCTGCTTCGGCGGCGCGTGTCGCTGCTGCGCCTGACTTTCGCGGGTTTGGGCAGCGCGCGTCCCGGCCATGCCCGGCTTCCACGGGCCGTTTCAGCTGCGCGCGCTCCTGCCGTGTCTAGCTTTCGCAGCCTTTTCCGGCAGCGCGCACCCCTTCGGGCCTGAGCTTTAGCGCTGCTTCGGTGATGTGCTGTCCGCGCATGCCCTGTGCGGGCGACTCGCCCTCACCCGGGCTTGAGCGCTCCGCAAACCTCGCCACCCCTCCGACTGGGCGACCGCCGCACGGGCGGGCCGGATCCGGCCGCTCCGCGCCCGTAGCTGGCTTCGGCGTCCTCGAACTTCCCCAGACCCGTAAACAGTCGGCTACGTCCAGCACAGCGGGATAAAAGCGACCCGTCACCCACCAGGGGTAGCCCAATTCGGCGAACGTGCCGCGTCCAACCGACCCAGGTGAGCGACCGCCAAACAGGTGACCCCTGGTTCAGTGGCACTTCTCACGAAGTTCACTAGGCGTGACAATCACAGCTGTCCACCCGCCATCCGGGTTGGAAACAGCCAGTATCGGCAGACCCCGCGCCGCGCAACCACGGCACCACTCGAGGTAACTGCCGCGAGCGAAGCGAACCCTCAGCGGAACAGCTTGCGCACCAGCAGCACGGCCACGAGCACGCCAGCCCCGATCAGCGGGTACTTGACCTTCGGGTTGTCGAGCTTCGCGCGCACGCCGTCCTTCGCCTGTTCGGCGAGCTTCTGCGGATTGGCTTTCGTGCCCAGCTGGTCGAGGGTCGCCACCAAAGCGTTCCTCGCCTGCTCGATCTCACGCTCGATGGTCTCGGGGTCGCGAGCCACGTGCCCTCCTCGCCGCAGTCGGACTGTAGGCGGTCCACGGTAGAGGACAACCCCCGCGCGACGGCCACTGGCCACGCCGAGCGGACCCGAACGTGGCGCGCGCTACGATCATCCCTGGTTCCTGGGGGCCGTAGCCCAATTGGCAGAGGCACACGGTTTAGGTCCGTGCCAGTGAGAGTTCGAGTCTCTCCGGCCCCACTCGCAGACGCTGGCCGGCACATCACCTCGCGCTGGGGTCCGGTTCCGGAGGAGCCGACCCGATCCGCTTCCACCGGCCGCCCGCCACATCCTCGTAGGCGATCTCGATCCTGCTCGCCGACGAGCAGTAATGCGCGATCACCGTTTCATCGAGATCCGCCCGGGCGAGCCGCCACTCGACGTGCCACGGCTCGCCGGGAAGCAGTACCGGGCAGTCCGTGTTCGCGACCACCTTCAGCGGCGGCTGGGACGGCGGTCCGCTGCTGTGCACTGCCACGACCCGGACGTTCACCATCGGCTCGGTGCCGGAGTGCCGCACCGAGATCGGCGGGAGTTGCCCCTCTTCCCGGCCAGCCGCCCAGTCCGCTTTGACGTAGTGCGCCTGGATCCGCGAGCGCTCTGCTTCGCGTGCTCGCTCGTGCCGGGACTCCGCTCCGGCCAGCCAGAGGGCCGCCACGACAGCGGCAAGCGCTCCGACCCCGCCGACCCACTGGCCGAGCCCGGCCCAATCATCCGAACCGAGCAGCGGCCGGAACGACGCGACGATGAGCACCACAGCGACCGCGATCAGCAGCCAAGGCCAACGCTTCTTCCGCGGCTGCCGGTCTTGCAGTCGAGACGGAGCCGTTGCGGCACGGCGATCGCGAGCAGGACGACGGTGGAGCCGGGAACCAAGATCCACGGCCGCTCCCCTTTCGTGGGTACGCCCGCTAATCGTCGGAATCGCTGCGAGTGTTGCGCGGACCCGTCAATCGCGCGAAACGTCGCCACGAGCCGCAGCAGCAGCCGCCCGTGAAGACAGTTGCTCCCGCGCCCGAGTCAACGCCGCGATACGTTCGTCCAGCACCGCCAGCCGGCGGTCCACCAACGCCACCGCACTCGACGACAACCGTCGCGCAGGCAGGTCGCCCTGGAGACACGAGCCCAGCGGCCGGATGTCTTCCATGGTGAGTCCCGAGTCGAGCAGGTAGCGGATGTTCGCCACCCGCTCGACCGCGGACTCGTCGTATTGCCGATACCCGTTATGGGAGCGGGCGGCGGTCAACAGCCCCTGCTCCTCGTAGAACCGCAGCGCCCTCGTGGTGACACCGGTGGCCTTCGCCAGCTCTCCGATCCGCACCCATCCGAGCGTACGCCGCTAAGCGATCACTGCGCCGCCGTCGACGGGCAGCACCACGCCGGTCAAGTAGGCCGCACCGGGGCTGGCGAGCTGGACGATCCAGTGCGCGACTTCCTCCGGCCGGGCCAACCGCCGCAACGGGACCATCTCCTGCAGGGCTTCGTGCTGTGCCTTGCCTTGTTCGGCGGACATGCCCTCGCGCGCGTAGATGTCGGTGGCGACCGGGCCGGGCGCGACGGCGGCGACGCGGATGCCGCGCGGGGCAAGCTGTACTGCCCAGCTTCGGGTCAGCGATTCCAGCGCGGCCTTCGTCGCGGCGTAGAACTCCCGGCCCGCCATCGGCCATCCGCGTTGCCCGATCGCGGTCGTCACGTTGACCACCACGCCTTCGCTTTCGCTCAGGTGCGGCATCGCGGCCTGGACGAGGTAGACCGGCGCGAGCAGGTTCGTCGCCACCACTCCGTCGAACGCGCCCGGCTTGATCTCGCCCAGCGCGGCCGGCCCGACGATGCCCGCGTTGTTCACCAGGCCGTCGATCCGGCCGAATTCGGCAAGCGCCGCAGCGACAATCGACTCCGCGGCGCCCGCTTCGGTGATGTCGGCGGCGAACGGACGGATCCGGGAGGAACCTTCCGCGGTTTCGGCGAGCCGTTCGGCGGTGCGGCCGACAACGAGGACGTTCGCGCCCTGCCGGGCGAACTCTCGCGCGGTGACCTGTCCGATGCCCGTTCCGCCGCCGGTGACGATCACGGCCTTGCCTTGAAACTGTTCTTCACTCATGCAATCGACGCTAAACATTGCCGCATGCGTGAAGGTCAAGCCGCTCAGCGCACGCGGTCGTAAACCAGGGCCACTTCGCCGAGATCGCCGGTCTCCTGGTGCGCGACTGTCCACTTGGTACCCGGCAGGCCGTCCTCGAACAGCCGCGGGCCGCCGCCGGCGATCTGCGGGCAGATGGTCAGGTACAGCCGGTCCACCAGGTCCTCGGCCAGCAGCGCCTTGATCACGCTGACGCTGCTGTTGACCAGGATGTCGCCCTCGCCTTCGGCTTTCAGCGAGGCGACGACCTCGGCGGCGGGCGCGTTCACGACGCGCGTGCGCTCCCAGGGCGACTCGGTGAGCGTGCTCGACAGGACCACCTTTTTCGTGTCCACCAACCATTTCGCGTAACCGCGGTCGCGCGGGTCGGCGTTCTCGTCGCCGGCGACGGTCGGCCAGAAACCGAGGAATCCTTCCGCGTTGCGGCGGCCCAGCAGCGCGGTCGTCGCGTTCTCCCAGATGCGGGTCAGCTGGTTGCGGGCGGTCTCGGTGGTCACGTACGGGATGATCGCGCTCATGTCGCCGGGGCCTTCCGGACCGTGGTAGCGGCCGTCGAGGGTAAGGGCGAGGTTGGCGGTGACACGACGCTCGGTCATGACTGGACTTCCTTTCGAGTGATGACTTCGGTGAGGTGGTCGAGAACCTGTCCCCAGCCGGTTTCGATGCCGGCGATCGCGGACACGGCCTCGACGGTCGTTGCGCCGATTTCCAGACCCAGCCGCAGCCGGGTGCCGCCGTTCGCCGCGGCGGCGAGGGCGAGGTCGTAGTGGCCGCTGAACGCGACGGCTCCGGCCGCGTCCAGCACCGACAGGTCGAACACGAGCCGCTCGGTTTCGCGAGCGGTCCGGACCTGTCCTTCCGAGCGGTAAACGCCCTCGGCGTCGCGGTAGGCGAGAACGACTTGCCCGCCCGGCTCCGGTTCGAGGACACACTCGGTGACAGTCAGGGACGGCGGGACCCACCACGACGCCAGCAGCCCGGCGTCCGTCCAGTACCGCCAGACCGTTTCCGGCGGCACCGGCAGCACGCGTTCGAAGGAGAACGCGCGACCGTCGGCCCAGCGGTCCTGATTCGCGGCAGCAGTGTCGGCTTCGATCGCCGCTCGGTAGCGGTCGAGCACGTCGCGCTCTCCCGCGTGCGCCTCGATCGTCGCGGCCAGCTTCTGGAGCTGATCGGCGAACTCCCGCAGCGGAGCCGCTTCGGCCGCGTAGACCCGGCGCTGCCCGAGCGGGGCCATGGTGACCAGGCCGGCGCGGGCGAGGGTCTGCAGATGCTTGGTCGTCTGCGGCTGCCGCAGCCCGGTCAGCTCAGCCAGCTCGCCGACCGACCGCGGCCGCTGTGCGAGCAGCTCGACCAGCTGCCACCGGGTGGTGTCTGCGAGTGCTGAGGCGATCCCGTCCATGCACCAAAGTATTCACTGGATCGAATATTCGTGTCAAGGAATTTTTCTAGCCAGGCAGCAGCCGGGCGGCGAGATTGCGGACCGCCAGACCCGGTTTCGTGCGCGGGACCAGCACCGCAGCCGCCGCCGAGACCCCGCGTTGCTTCGGCTTCACGCGCGCTCGATGGGTCGCCTCGTAGTGCGCGAAGGCCTCGGCATGGGCCCCTTCGGCGAGCGCCGCGGCCAAGGTGTGCGCCCCGACGATCGCGAGGCTCGAACCGTCGCCGAGCAGGGAGACGCACGAAGCTGCGTCGCCGACCAGCGCGACCCGGCCGCGCGACCACTTCGGCGGATCGACCACGGCGACCGCGTCGAAGAACACGTCGTCGGCCGCTTCGAAACGAGCCAGCAGTTCTGGGACTCGCCAGCCGAGACCACGGTAGGCGGAGGACACGATTCCCTTGCCCTGACCGGGATCCGGCGCACGGAAGATGAACGCGACCCCGGAGTCGCCCCGCACCGGATGGATCGCCACGAGCCGCCCCGGGGCGTTCAGCAGGACCACGTCCTCCGGATACTCGGACTGCTCGCCGAGCGACACCGTCCCGACGTACAGCCCGGCGTGCCGGACGAACTCCTCCTCGGCCCCGAACACGAGCCGCCGCACCGCCGAGTGCACGCCGTCCGCGCCGATCACCAGGTCAAACCGGCGCGGAGCAGCATGCTCGAAGGTGACGTCGACCCCGGCCTCGTCCTGCTCCAATGCGGTAATGGTGTCGCCGAACAGAATTTCCGCGTCGTCGCGTGCGGACTCGTAGAGCACCGAGGCGAGATCTGCGCGCGGGACCTCGATCTCCTTGCGGACAGCCATCCGCACCGTCGTCACCGAACGCCCACGCGCGTCGAGCACTCGCAACCGACGCGCGTGCGTCGCGACCTCGCGCAACCGCGGCACGACGCCCATCGCGTCGGCCACCTCCATCGCGCCAGCTCGGACGTCCACCGGGTTGCCGCTGCTGCGCTGGCCAGCCGCCCGTTCTACGACAGTCGGCCGGAAACCGTTGCGCGCCAACCAGAACGCAAGGGTCGAGCCAGCGATCCCGGCACCGCAGACGAGCACGTCACGAGTCATGCGTCCCACGATAATCGCACTGAGTGCAGATTTGCAATGAGTGCTGATTTGCACTCGATGTCGTAAGCTCGCGGCATGTCGCTCCGTGAACGCAAGCGCGCCCGCACCCGCCAAGCCCTGATCGACGCGGCCACGGATCTCTTCGAGCGCAACGGCTACGACGAAACGACTGTCGCCGACATCGCCGCAGCCGCCGAGATCGGCACGCGCACGTTCTTCAGCTACTTCGCCAGCAAGGAAGAACTGGTGTTCCCGGACGGCGACAGCCGCGTGCAGGCGATGCGCGACGCCCTCGCGAATCGCTCCCCGGACGACCGGCCGATCGACCTGCTGGTCCGCGTCCTCTCCGACGGCGGCGAGGTCAGCAACGACATCGTCGGCAGGCTGACCCCGTTGCGCATGCGGCTGATGCAGACCGTGCCCGCCCTCCAGGGCCGGGCGCTACAGCTCCAGTTCGACACCGAACGCCGGATCGCCGAACTTCTCGCCGAGGCCTTCCCCGACCAGCTCGACGACCTCAGCGCCCGCGCGCTGACCGGTGCGTTCGCCGGAGCGGTGCGCGGTGCGTCGCAGGCCATGCTCGACCGCACTGGCGAGCTGACCGCCGACCAGCGAAACGAGGCGATCCGGCAGGCCATCGCGACAACGCTGGAGCCATTGCTCAAGCGTGACTGACGTGCTCCGCGCACAGGCAGGCCACCGCGGTGTCGATCCACTCGCGGCCTTCCCAGTCCGGATGCCGCTTGATCAGTTCCTCCCGCACCTCCGCGATCACGCTCGCCTCGTCCAGCGCCGAATCACGGCGCCGCCAGGTCTCGTCGCGCAGCAGCTCGAGGTAGGCACGCAGGTCGTCGAGCAGTTCCGGACCGCTGATGTCGCCGTGTCCGGGAACGACGATCTCCGGTCGCTGCCCGGAAAGCTTCCGCATGACCTCGATCCAGCGGATCCCGGACACGTCCGTGTCGTGCGGCGGGAACCACGGGAAGATCGCGAACTGGCCGGTCTCGGCGAGGTCGCCGGTGAACAGGACACCCGCGTCCGGGACAGTCACGACCTGGTCGCCCTTGCTGTGCGCGCGGCCGGTCGCGCGCAGCTGCACCACGCGCCCGCCGAGGTCGAGGTCGTGTGCCGAGTCGTAGACGACGTCCGGCGTGGGCAGTTCGACGCCCTCCAGCTGACGCGCGACCGGTTCGCCCAGGCCGGTGAACATCTGCAGGTAGCCCGGGCCTTTCGCGGCGAGATCGGTCGCCTGCGCGCGGTTGACCAGGTAGGTCGCGGCTCCGGCGAAGGTCTGCGCGCCGAACGCGTGCTCGGGGTGGAAATGCGTGGTGGTCAGGTAAATCCGGCGGCCGCGCGCGTATTCGGTCGCGAACTTCAGCACGGTTTCCGCGTTGCGCGGTCCCATGCCGGTCTCGACGACGAGCACGGAATGCGTCCCGCCGATGACGCCGACGTTCGGCACCAGCTGCACCCCCTGGTTCGGGATGACGACGAGGTCGCGGGCGAGTTCGCGCACCTGTGAGGTCTGCACGACGGGATCGGGATACGGATAGTCGGCCATCGCCGGAAGCTCCTCAAGGCGCGGAATCAGTGACCGTTCCAGTCCAGCGCCGCGCCCGCGCGGTGTCCAAGACCGATCCGCTTTTCCCGATACCGCACGGGTATTGTCGCTGGTTGTGGATCTCCGTTCGCTGCGGTACTTCGTCGCGGTCGCCGAGGAACGCCACTTCGGCCGGGCGGCGGCGCGGCTGCACATGACCCAGCCGCCGCTGAGCCGCGCGATCAAACAGCTCGAAACCGACCTCGGCGCGACCCTGCTGGACCGTTCGCCGTCCGGGGTCGCGCTCACCGCCGCCGGAACCGCGCTCTACGACGAGGCCCGCACCCTGCTCGCGGGCGCGGACCAGGTCCGCGCGAAAGTCGCCGCGGCGGCCGGGCCCGGAACGCTCACGCTCGGCACCCTCGCCGACAGCTCGGAACCGGTCGGGATCCGGCTCGCCAGCGAGTTCCGCGAGCGGCATCCAGGCGTGCGGATCAGCGTCCGCGAGGCCGACCTGACCGATCCGGCCACCGGTCTGCGCGCCGGGCTCGTGGACGTCGCGCTCACCCGGATTCCGTTCGACACCACCGGAATCCGCACGCACGTGCTGCGCTCCGACCCGATGGGCGTCGTCCTGCGCGCGGACGATCCGCTGGCCGGCCGCGCCGAGGTGCGCCGGGAGGAACTCGCCGACCGGACGTGGTTCCGCTTCCCGGACGGCACCGACCCGCAATGGCAGGCGTTCTGGAGCGGCGGCAGCGCGGGCGGCCCGGTCGTGCGGACGGTGCACGAATGCCTGCAAGCCGTGCTGTGGAACGGAACCGTCGGGCTCGCCCCGCTCGCGCACTCGTTTCCCGAAGGCGTCACGACGGTCCCGCTGGCCAGCTATCCGCCGAGCCGGCTCGTGGTCGCCTGGCGTGAAGACTCGGCGCCGCCGCTGGTGCGCTCGTTCGTCGAGCTCGCCGTCCGCATCGCCGGGCTCGGCCATCGCGAAACGCCCGCGAACCCGTAGGCTGGGCCCGGACATCGGGGAGGTGTGGGCCGTGCCGGAACGCAATCCGCTGCGGATCCTGCGCAAATGCGCGGACTGGTTCGAAAACCGCGGCGTGTACATCCCCGGCGAGGAAAGCCGCGCGGTCGACCCGGTGCGCGACTTCGGCTGGCTCATGGTCGCCTGGGGCGCGGGCGTCGCGATCTTCATCCTCTTGTTCGCGTTCGCGGTGTGAATCCCGGCTTGCGGCCGTTGACATCGAGGTGACGACTGTCACCCGCAGTGCTCTTTCGATCACGGATCGGCCACGGCTGTACACCAGGTCCGCGACTTCCGCACCGTGACGGCATTAGTGCCGTCAGAGTGGAGCGGGTCCGTCCGGCAACTACGCCGAACGGCACACCGCCCCACCCCGACTGGAGTACCCCCGCGATGGCGCCCCCGCGCACCCCGAAACTGCTGTTGACCGCCTGCCTGCTGTTTTCCGTGGCGGCCTGCGGCGGCGTCAGCGCTCGGGAAGGCTCCGCCGCGATGGGCGTCGGCAACCCGGCGGCACAGCCCGCGGCCGCCCCCGCCTCCAGCGACCTGCAATTCGGCGCCAACCACCGCTTCGCCAGCGGAATCACGGTCTCGCTGTCCGCCCCGCAGTCCTTCCAGCCGAGCCCGGCGGCGTACCCGCGCAGCGCCCGCGCGGCGGCGTTCTACATCCAGGTCACGAACAACGGCACCGACCCGTACCGGGTTTCCGCGCTCTCGGTCACCGCGACGGTCGCCGGGAAGCCGGCGAAGCAGATCGTCGACGCCACGCAGGGGCTCGGCGGCGTCTCCGACGCGGGGAAGGACCTGATGCCGGGCCGGTCCACGCAGGTCACGCTCGCTTTCGCAGTGCCGGCCGACAGCGCTCGGATGGCCGTGCAGGTGCGGCCGAGCACTGGCGAGCCCGCCGTCGTCACCTATTGCGGAGACGCCTGAATTACCCTCGTCTCCATGACCGACCAGCGACTCGCCCCGGGCGACGAAGCGCCCGAATTCACCCTGCCGGACAGCACCGGCAAGAACGTCTCGCTCAGCGACTTCCGCGGCCAGGCCGTGGTGGTGTACTTCTACCCGGCGGCTGGGACGCCTGGGTGCACCAAGCAGGCCTGCGATTTCCGGGACAATCTGGCTGAGCTGAATGATGCCGGGTATCAGGTATTGGGGATTTCGCCGGACAAGCCGGAGAAATTGGCCAAGTTTGTCGAGGCGGAGAAGCTGACGTTCCCGTTGTTGTCCGATGTGGACAAGACGGTGCTGACCGAATGGGGGGCGTTCGGGGAGAAGAAGAATTACGGGAGGATTGTGCAGGGGGTGATCCGGTCTACGTTTATCGTGGATGCGGAGGGGAAGATTGCTCGGGCGGCTTACAATGTCCGGGCTACTGGGCATGTGGCCAAGTTGATTCGGGATTTGGGGATTTCTGCCTGACGGTGGCGGTGTTGTTTCGGGGAATTGGTGCGGTGGGGGCACCCCGAAGCTGATCGTGACTACGTGCGGAGAGGCTTGTCAAGGCGGGAAAGATGCCTTGACAAGCCTTTCCGCGCGTGTTTTTGGCTTCGTATCGGGGTGCAGGGCCGGGTGTGGCTGCGTTGGTGGGGTTGGGTGCGCGGGCTGCGGTTGAGGGGGTGGTGCGCGGGGTTTGGGTGTGGTGGTGGGTTGGGTTCGCGGGTGGGGGTCGGGTGGGGGCTAGCGCCCCAATGTGGCATTGGGTGCGTGTGACGCACCGAATGCCACATTGGGTGCATCTGACGCACCCAATGTGGCATTGGGGGCATTGCGGCTGAGGTGGCTTAGGGCGAGGGTTGCCAGGGCGGCGGCTTGGTCGCTGAGGACGCTGTCGTCGAAGAGTGCGCGTGGGGAGTGGTTCATCTCTGCGGTGTCGGGGTCGGTTCCGGGCGGGGTGGTGCCTAGGAAGATGAAGGCGCCGGGGACTTCGTTCAGTACTGCGGAAAAGCTCTCCGACGCCATCACTGGGTGTTCCAGTGGGACGGCTCGCTCCGCGCCGAAAAGATCGCTTAGGACGTTCAGTGCGTGTGCCGCCGCCTGTGGATCGTTCGTGGTGACTGGGTAGACCGAGCGGAACTCTGTTTCCGCGCGGCAGCCGAAGGCTGTTGCGATTCCGTTTGCCAGTCCGGGAAGTTCGTCGGCCAGGATGTCGACGCTCTCCGGGGAAAGCGCGCGAATCGTGGCAGCTAGCGTCGCTTCGTCGGGGATGGCGTTGATGATCTCGCTTGCTTGCATTTTGGTCACCGTAAGCACAACCGGGTCGAAGACTGGGAACCGCCGGGTGACGTACGTGTGCAGGGCCGAAATGATCTGTGCGGCGGCGGGAACCGGGTCTACCGCCTGATGTGGTCGCGAACCGTGGCCGCTTCGTCCTAGTACGCGCACGGTGAGGCTGCTCGCCCCGGCCATCACCGCGCCGGGGCGGGTCGTGAATACGCCGGTTCGGCCCGGCAGGACGTGAATGCCGTAGGCCGCCTCGACGCGGGTTCCCGCGGCCGAAAGCACTCCCTCTGAGATCATCCGCTGTGCGCCGCCGCCGGCTTCTTCGCCTGGTTCGAACATGAACACCACTGAGCCTGAGATCTCATCGCGGCGGGTGCTGAGCAGCTTTGCCGCACCAACGAGCGCGGCTGTGTGCAGGTCGTGCCCGCACGCGTGCATCAACCCGGGCGTCTGAGATGCGAACGGCAGCCCGGTTTCCTCCGTGACGCGCAGTGCGTCCATGTCAGCGCGCAGCAAGACCGACGGGCCGTGCCGTGTGCCGTGCAGTACTGCGATGATCGACGTGAAATCGTGGGGGCCGGGTGTCACTTCCAAGCCAAGTGAGGCCATCGCGGTCAGCACGGCTCGCTGGGTGCGGGGGAGCGCGAACCCGGCTTCGGGCTGGGCGTGGAGGATGCGGCGGAGTGCGGCCAGCTCTGGCTGGAGGGCGGCGGAGGCGGCGAGGATCGAGGCGGAAACCGGCATCGGGGCTCCTTAAGCACGGTGCGTGCCGCGCTGGTGACGCAAGCGTCTAATGTCTACAATCAATATAGACGATGTCGGGTGTTCGGGGTTCCGGTGCGCCTCTAATCTGTCACTACGCGTGACCCGCGTCGGCGACGTCACCGGACCGAGTACTTCGGAGGACTTCTTGCCGCAGATCACGAACACCGCAGCCGCCGTCCAGGTCGCCCGGGCGCTCGAGGACGAGATCGTCTCGGAGGGCTGGAGCGCCGGGCATTTCGTCGGCCGCCGTCAGGAGCTGATGGCGCGCTTCGGCGTCGCGCCGGCCACGCTGAGCGAGGCGATCCAGCTGCTGCGCGCCCGCGGCATCGTCGACGCTAAGCCGGGGCCGGGCGGCGGGATCTTCGTCGCGACGCGTTCGCCGTTCACGCACCTGAGTGATCAGCTGCTCCAGTTGCGCGAAGGAAAGGCGACCGTGGAGAACTGCCTGCGCGTCCTGGACGCGCTCGACGGTTCAGTGCTGCACGACGCGGTCGAGAACGCGAGCGATGAAGATATCGCTGATATCTCAGCGTGTGCCGAGACGTTGAAGGCGGCCTGGGATTCCGCCGAAGCGCCAACGGCGATCTGGGCCCTGCACGCGCGGATCGCACAGGTGTCGCCGAACGAGCTATTGCGCAGCCTGTACACGAATCTCGTCGACTACATCATCGCTGCGAAGCTCGAAGGCGTCACCGCGCCGACCACGCGGGAGCGGCTGCGGACGCACCTCGATTTCGCCGAGGCGGTCATGAAGCGCGACCACGAGCTGGCGGAGTCGGCGATTTCGCGGCATCGCCGTCCCGCGGTGGCAGCCCGGCCTTCCTGAGCTTCGCAAGCCGGAGAACTTGATGGATGTACACGCGCTCAGAATTATGTATATTCATTACAGTTAATCGTCCGGCTTGAGGAGGATGCATGCTGCTGGAGCTCCGCAGTGTGGTCGACCGCGTGCTCGCCGCCCCCGATCGCTCGTCCCGCGGTGCGCAGCCGCCGATCCGCTTGTCCCAGAACGAAATGCCGTGGGCTCCCGCCGACGTCATCGTCGCCGCCATGACCGAAGCGGCCCGGAATGCCCACCGCTACCCCGATTACCACCGGGCCGCGGCACGCGCCGCCGTCGCCGAGGCGATGGGCCTCGACGCGGGGCGGATCGCGATCGACAACGGCTCCGGCACTCTGCTGCACGCGCTCGCCCGGCTGGTCTGCGAACCCGGCGTGCACGGCGTGCGCCCGGCACCGTCCTTTGAGGCGTATGCGGCGGCGCTTTCGCTTGCTGGCGCGGAGTCCGCAGAGGTCGGTCTCGACGCGAACGGCGCGATGGATCTCGACGCGATGCTCGCCGCCGTCGGCCCGGAAACCCGCATTGTCTACCTCTGCAATCCCAACAACCCGACCGGCGGGCTGCGCGGGGTCGAGGATATCCGCGACTTCCTGAAAAGCGTGCCGTCGAGCGTGCTGGTTGTTGTCGACGAGGCGTACCGCGAGTTCGTGTCTGCCGAACCGGTGGACGCGACTGTCGGATTGCTCGACGAGTTCGAGAATCTCGTGCTGCTGCGGACACTGTCCAAAGCGCACGGTCTGGCGGGAATCCGCGTCGGTTATGCCGCGGCCGCACCGCGTATCGCCGAGGCGCTGCGCCGCACATCCGTCGGGTTCGCGCTCAACAGCGTGGCCGAGGCGGCGGTCATCGCGGCGTTGAGCGCGGAAGGATTGGCTGTGGCTAAGGAAAGAACCGCCGTCATCGTCTCCGAACGCGCTCGAGTCGAGGCCGCGCTGACCGCGGCGGACGTCGCGTTCGTGCCCAGCCAGGCGAATTTCCTTTTCCTGCCGGGAGACGCGGCCGTCCTGCTGTCCCGTTTGGAGGCTCGCGGCGTGCTCGCCCGGCCGTTCCCGAAGGCGGGCGGGGCGCGGGTGACGATCGGGCTGCCCGAAGAAAACGACGCGGTGCTCGCCGCCCTTGTCTGATCAGCGGTTTCCTCCGACACCGTGTCGGAGGAAACCGGAAGGACTTCGGAGAGCCGCTCGATGAGCCGCCGCACCCGAGTTCTTACGCTAACCGGCAGGACGGACGGAGCGGTTCGTCCCCGCGGCGGGCAACCGGCCGCTCGCAGGAAGGAACGACTGCAGTGACGGAGCGCCTATTCGAGCACGACCGGCGGGCCTCGATGCGCCGCTCGGTGACCGGCGGTGTGCTCAAAGCAACCCTGCTCGCCGGGCTCACGCTGATTTTCGTCTATCCGGTGGCGATGATCGTGCTCGGCGCCTTCCGCGACGGGCTTCCCTCGGACAACATGCCGTTCACGATGAGCGGCCTGCTTTCGGCGTTCGAGGCTCCGGAAACCTGGCACACGCTGTGGAACTCGATCGTGCTGGTCGTCGTGTGCGGCACGATCTCGGTGGCCGGCGGCGGGCTGTTCGCCTGGATCGCGGCCAACACGAACGTGCCCGGCCGCAAGCTGCTCACCCCGATCATGGTGATCAACCTGTTCGTCCCGCCGCTGTTTCACACCCTCGGCTGGATCATGCTCGGCAACGCGCAGAACGGCCTGCTCAACCAGTTCGGCCGGGCGCTCGGCACGGACGGTCCGCTCATCGACATCCAGGGCTGGGGCGGGCTGATCCTGCTGACGTCGCTCGGTTACCTGCCGTTCGCGTACCTGCTGCTGCTCGGCGCGTTCAAGAACCGGGACCAGTCGCTCGACGAGGCCGCGGCGATCAGCGGAGCCGGAACGGTGCGCACGTTCTTCACCATCACCATCCCGTCGGTCGGCCCGGCGATCACCGGTGCGGCCCTGCTGATCGCGGTGCTGGTGTTCCAGTCGTTCGACGGGCCGCAGCTGATCGGCCGCCAGGCGGGCATCTACGTCTTCTCGACGCAGATATACCACTACGTCCGGGATGAGGCGCCAGCCGAGTACACCAAGGCGTTCGCGCTGTCCCTCGTGCTGATCCTGCTGGTGCTGCTGCTGTTCCTCGCGCAACGCTGGATGCTGCGCGGCCGCAGCTTCACCACGCTCACCGGGAAGACGTCGCGGCGCGATCCGCAGGAGCTGGGCCCGGTCCGCTGGGTGCTGTCCGCGCTGATCGTCGTGGTAGTGCTGCTGAACTTCCTGCTGCCGCTTTTCGCGATGGTGCTCGGCAGCCTCCAGCCGATCTTCGGGGTGATGAGCACCGGGCTGACCCTGGACAACTACGTCACGATGCTCACCGACCCGCAGTTCAGTTCCAGCTTGGCGCTCACCGCGTGGCTCGCGGTCGTCGGCGGCTTCGGCTCGATCGCGATCGCGCTGCTCACCACCTACGTCACCGCGCGGCGCAGGGGATTCCTGCGGAGCTACACCTCGTTCGCCGTCTGGATCCCGTGGGCGCTGCCCGGCGTCGTGCTGGGCCTCGCCTACATGTTCGCCGTGCTCTACCTCCCCGCCTTCCGCGGTCTTTACGGTTCGGCGTTCCTGATGACGCTCGTGCTGATCGTCGCCACGATCCCGGTGTCCAGCCGGATCGCCGAGGGCGCGCTCGCCCAGCTGTCGCCCGAACTGGAGGAAGCGGGCCGGATGTCCGGCGCGAGCGCGGGACGGGTGCTGGTGACCATCGTGCTGCGCCTGGTCGTCCCGAGCTTCCTGGCCGGCTGGTTCCTCTCCGCGCTGTTCATCTCGGGCAACCTCGCCGTGCCGATGCTGCTCGCCCCGCCCGGCCTGGAACCCGTTTCGCTGACCGCCTTCCAGCAGTTCCTCACCGGCGAGATGTCCCGGGGCGCGGCACTGTTCATGATCATCCTGATCGCCGCGTTCGCCGTGCTCGCGCTCGCCGCGGTGTCGGTCAAGCTCGGCGGCCGGATCCTCGGCCGCCGCACCGACCGGCTGTCCGGCTCGTTCTCCCGCATCACCCACTGACCCGAGAGGAAGAACAATGAAGTTCTCCCGCACGAAACTGCGCGCGCCCGCGCTGGCGCTCACCGCCGGCCTGCTCGCCGCGCTGACCGCCTGCACGTCGGCGGGCGCGACCAAGGCGAGTTCGCCAGTCGAGGTCCCTGGTGCGTCAGCCGCGGCCAACAAGTACATGAACGAGCTGTACGACAAGGCGTTCGCGGCCAACCACACCCAGCTCGTGCTGTACGGGCCGGGGGTGACCGCGAACCAGGCGCTGAACGACGTGTTCGCCAAGCGCTTCCCCGGGATCAAACTGCTCCCGCAGGACCAGGCGGACGCGCAGATCCTCACCAAACTGGACACCGAGGCGCAGAGCGGGAACCGGATCGCGGACGTCTACGTCGGTGGCGAATCCCCGCAGGCGGCCGCGAAACCCAACATCTGCACGACCGCGGACGTGCGCACCGCCGACCCCGGGTTCAAGGTCCCGACCGACAACGACGGACGGCTCACCTACTTCGCGCTGCGCTACTTCGGCTTCGTCTACAACACCGACCAGGTGCAGAAGCAGGACGCGCCGAAGAACTGGCACGATCTGCTCGACCCGAAGTGGAAGGGCAAGATCGCGGTCGGCGACATGACCGTCCCCGGCGGCATCCGGTACATCCTCGAATCGCTGATGCTGCCCGAGAACGAGAAGAAGTGGGGCCGCTCCTACCTGGAGAAGCTGGCCGCGCAGGACCTGCAGATATCTCAATCCGAGCCGATGGTGCCCACAGATGTCGCCAGTGGCCGGTTCCCGGTCGGCATCGCCGTATACCAGGGCTATTTCGAGGCGCAGAAGCAGAAGGGCGCCCCGATCGGCATGGTGTTCCCGCTCGAGGACGGCGGGAACTACATGGCGCGCTCGGCACTGTGCCTGATCAAGGACGCACCGCACTCCGAGGCCGCGCAGCTGTACGTCAACTGGCTGTACTCGCCGGAGGGCCAGAAAGCGCTGGCGGAGAAGGACAACTCCTACGGCCGCACGCCGACCGCGCCCGGCCCGCCCGGACTGCCGTCGCTCGACAAGCTGCCGCGGCTGCCGTTCTCGAACCCGGACCCCGCGTTCAACAAGCCCTACTTCGACTTCATCACCCAGGCGTTCAAGAAGTAACGCCTCCCCTCCCGGCCGGAGAGAAAGCGCAGGTCACGATGACCGAGGTCCAGGTATCCGGACTCACCAAGAAGTACGGCGCGAAGGCGGCGCTGCACGAACTGGATCTGACGATCGAGTCCGGGCAGTTCGTGACGCTGCTCGGCCCCTCGGGCTGCGGCAAAACGACCACGTTGCGCTGCCTGGCCGGGCTGGAGCGGCCGAGCGCGGGCCGGATCGTGATGGGCGACCGGGTCGTGGTCGACACCGCGCGGCGGACGTTCGTGCCCGCGGACAAACGCCGGGTCGGCATGGTGTTCCAGAGCTACGCGCTCTGGCCGCACCTGAGTGTCACGGACAACGTCGCCTATCCGCTGAAGGTTGCCCGGATGCCCGGCCGGGAACGCGCGCAGCGGGTGCGGGAAATGCTCGACGCGGTCGGTCTTTCCGATCTCGGGAAGCGTTCGGTCACCGCTCTGTCGGGCGGTCAGCAACAGCGCGTGGCACTCGCCCGCGCGCTGGCCGCCCGGCCGGGGATCATCTTCTACGACGAGCCGTTGTCCAATTTGGACAGCAAGCTGCGCTATCAGATGGGCCAGCAGGTGCGGTCGCTGCACAACCGGTTCGAGACCACTTCGGTCTACGTGACGCACGACCAGGAGGAAGCGATCACGCTGTCCGACCGGATCATCGTGATGAGCGAGGGCGTCATCGTCCAGTCCGGTACGCCGAGCGACCTTTACGACCGCCCGAATTCGGCGTATGTCGCGGATTTCATGGGCTTTCAGAACATCCTGCCCGGAACGGTCACCGGCGTGCGCGGCAAAACCGCCGAGGTGCGCGTCGATGACACGTCGCTGGTCTTTTCCGGGATCACGACCGGCGACGTTTCGATCGGGGACCGCGCCGACATCGCGTTCCGCGCGGCGCATGCCCGGCTGTGCCCGGACGGTGCCGGAGCCGGAAAATTCCGCGGGACGGTCGAGCGCACGACCTATCTCGGCAGTGCGGTCAACCTGCTCGTCCGCGCGGACGGCCTCCCGATGCGTGTGCGCACCGAAACCGCCGAGCTGTCCGCGGAATCCGTTCCGACCGCGGGTGAGGAACACACCTTCGCGGTGAGCCCGGACCGCGCCGTCGTCATCCCGCACGAGAACGCGGCCCCGGCCGACGACGACTACCTGACCACGATGACCGATGCCGCCGTCGCGCCCCGCTGACGCCGGACGAAGGGAAGAACCCGTGCCCGACCTCTCTGTGCCCGGCTTTTCGGCGCCCCGTTCCGGCGGGGACGGGCCGCGGATCCGGGAACTCGCCGAGATCGGCGGACGCACCGACACCCGCGACGTCCTCGCCCACGCGACCAAACAGGCCGAACGGGAATACGACGACTACTTCATCGTCGACATCGACGCGCACGTCTCGGAGGACCATTTCTGGGGCGAGGTACTGGAACTCATCGACAACGACGTGTGGCGCCAGATCGGCATGGACCAGTTCGGCAAATTCGCCGGCAACAACGCCTTGCTGAACATCCAGCCTGGTATGTCACACCAGAGCGTTGGCGGACGCATCGGGCACCAGGGCCGCAAGGAGCCGCTCGAGGGCGTGTCCGGGCACCCGTTCGTCGCCGCCGCCCGGCGCGGGATGGACGCGATGGGGCTGGACTATCAGGTCGTGTTCCCGAGCGCGATGCTGTTGCTGGGCATGCATCCGCAGGACGAGATCGAGGTCGTGCTCGGCCGGGCGTTCAACCGCTGGCTGACCGAAGTCGTTCTGCCGCAGGACGATCGGCTCAAGGGCATGCTGTATTTGCCGTACAACACGCCGGAGGTCTGCGAGGAGCTGGTCGAGAAGTACGCGGACAACGACGGGATCATCGGGTACACGGTCTGTTCGACACGGAACAACCCGGTTCATTCGGATGTCTACACGAGGCTGTACAAGCTGATCGAGGACAGCGGGAAGCCGCTCGCCTTCCATTCCGGGTACCACTGGGGCGATCCGTCTTTCGCTCAGCTGAACCGGTTCCTGTCGATGCACGCGCTGTCGTTCACGCATTACAACCAGATCCACGTGACGAACTGGATCATCAACGCGATGCCGGAGCGGTTTCCCCGGATCAAGATGGTCTGGGTGGAAAGCGGGCTGGCGTGGATCCCGTTCCTCATGCAGCGGCTCGATCACGAGGTGCTGATGCGTCCCAGCGAGGCTCCGGGGCTGACTCGCTTGCCTAGCGAGTACATGAAGGAGATGTGGTACACCAGCCAGCCGATGGAGCGGACCAGCATGGAGTTGCTGGAGGCCGGGATGAAGGCGTTCAACGCGGAGACTCAATTGCTGTATTCGTCGGACTGGCCGCATTGGGATTGGGATGCGCCGTCCACGATCACTCGGCTGCCGTTCCTGTCTGAGGAGGCTAAGCGGAACATCCTGGGGCTCAATGCTGCTCGGGTTTTCAATCTTCCTACTGACCGCCGGAAACCCGCTGCGCAGAGCGTGCTTCGTGAACGGCCGGGGGTTTCGTGATCATGACATCTGAACTGACCTCGCTGGTATCTCGGCTGGGCGGGTTGACATCCGAGATCGTCTCTGCCGACCGGGCTGCTGCGGTCGCTGATGAGGAGATCGCTGAGTTGCTGTATGCGGCGGCTCGGTTGTTCTCGGCCAAGACTGATCGGGTGGGGAAGATTGCCTGGCCTGTTCGGGAGGATGCGCTTACCGCTACTGAGACTGTGGTTTTGGTGACCGCGTTGCTGGACGCGGCGGATGTGAATCTTTTCGATATGGCGATTTGGTATCGGAGGGCCGAATGAGCGCTGTGCGGCGGGAAGTGGCTGTGGCTGGGTTGGCGGAGCTTCGGGCCCGGGAGCGGATTGTGGTGGAAGTGGACGGGCTGGAGGTGGGGGTTTACTTCCACGCTGGGGAGGTGCGGGCTTGGCATAACGTGTGCCCGCATCAAGGGGGGCCGGTGTGTCAGGGGAAGATCATGCCTCGGACTGTTCAGCCGGTTCGGGAGGATCGGAAGAGCGGTGGGCCTGCTTTTCATCCGGCTGATCGGAATATTGTTTGTCCTTGGCATGGGTTTGAGTTCGATGTTTTGACTGGGCGGCATCCGGCGGATGGGCGGGTGGGGTTGCGGGCGGTTCCGGTTCGGGTGGTGGGGGATGAGGTTGTGGTGACGGTGTGAGTTTTGGGTTTTAGTCGCCTGTTTGGTGGTGGGGGTTTGCTTGTGGTGAGTGTTGCGGTGGGGGCACCCCGAAGCTGATTGTGACTACGCACGGAAAGGCTTGTCAAGGCGGGAAAGATGCCTTGACAAGCCTTTCCGTGCGTGTTTTTGGCTTCGTATCGGGGTGCAGGGCCGGGTGTGGCTGCCGGGGTGGGGTTGGGTGCGCGGGTTGCGGTTGAGGGGGTGGGGCGCGGGGCTTGGGTGTGGGGTGGGTTGGGTTTGCGGGGTGGCGGTGGGGTAGGTAGCGCGCGGGGCTTGGGTGTGATGGTGGGTTGGGTTCGCGGGTGGGGATCGGGTGGTGGGTGGGGCTAGCGCCCCAATGTGGCATTGGGTGCATGTGACGCACCGAATGCCACATTGGGGCAGGCAGTGCGCCGCGGCGGGCCGGGTGGGGGAGTGGGTCGTGAGGGGAACCCTGAGGGAATCAGTGTCTGTGAAGGTTCCCCTCACGGACGGCTTTCTCGCGCCTCAGAGTGTTTCCGGATCCACTTCGACCGCGGCGAAAAGAGTCCGCGCGCAAAGGTCCCGCAGTTCCTCCGTGCTGATCTTCGGTTCGTCCAGCCAGTCCAGGATCAGGGTCGCCACGAACGAAAGCCATCCCCGGACCGCCAACCTCGTCGTGGGGGTGACGGGGCGCAGCAGGCTTATCGCGGCCAGGATGCGTTCGGCGTTCGCTGCCATTCCGGCTTCGCAGATTTCCCGGATTTCGCGGTCGGCGTCGCCTGCGCTGCGGTGCACGATGCGGTAGCCGTCCGGATGGGTGCGGGCGAATTCCAGGTACACCTCCAGCCCCGCACGCAGCTGTTCGGCCACCGGCAGTGCGGGGTCGGGTTCGCTCATCGCCAGCAGCTGGTCGCGCTGGCCGCGGACGATTGCCGCGAAGAAGTCTTTTTTCGTGGGGAAGTAGTGGTACAGCAGGCCGCGCGAGACGCCGGCTATTTCGGCGACTTCCTCGATCCACACCTCGTCGTACGGGCGGCCCGCGAACAGTCCGGCTCCGATGGCCAGCAGCTGTTCGCGCCGCTGCTCGGTGCTCAGGCGCGTCCGCATCGTCCCAGCTTACTTGACACGGGTTCAGCAGCGGGGGATCGTGACCCTATTGGATGTGGGTTCAGTAGGGGAGCGAACTGTGGACACCACCGCGATTCCGCACCGTCCGGGCAGGCTGCCCGTGGTCGGTGACCTGCTCGGGGCCAGTCTGCGCGCGCCGCTGCAGGGCACCATGCGCGCCGGCGCGCGGCTCGGGCCGATTTTCACCCGCAAGTTCTTCGGGATGGAGATCGTGTTCGTCAGCGGGATCGACCTGGTCACCGAGCTGAACGACGAGACGAGGTTCGGCAAGCACGTCGGCCTCGGCGTCGAGCGGCTGCGCGCGGTCGCCGGCGACGGGCTGTTCACCGCGCACACCCGCGAGCCGAACTGGCGGCTGGCCCACGACATCCTGCAGCCCGCGTTCTCCGCCGAGGCGATGCGCCGCTACCACTCGACAATGCTCGAGGTCGCCCACGAGCTGACCGCGGCGTGGGACCGCGCGACCGGCCCGGTTGACGTCGCTGCCGACATGACCAGGCTGACCCTGGAAACGATCGGTCTGGCGGGTTTCGGCTACCGGTTCGGGTCGTTCGAGCGCGCCGAACCGCATCCGTTCGTCACCGCGATGATCCGCGCGTTGCGGTTCGCGCAGCTGGAGAACGTCAAGCTTCCGTTCGTGCGGCGTGCGCTGGCCGGGTCGGCGGCGCAGAACCAAGCGGACATCGCGACCATGACGAACCTGGTCGACGAGGTCATCGAGACGCGCCGCCGGGAAGGCGGGGAGGCCCGTGATCTGCTCGGCCTGATGCTCACCGAGGGCCACCCGGCGACCGGCGAGCAGCTCGACCCGGTGAACATTCGCAACCAGGCCATCACGTTCGTCGTCGCGGGACACGAGACGACGTCCGGTGCGCTGTCGTTCGCGTTGTACTACCTGACGCGGCACCCGGAACTGCTGGCGAAGGCCCGCGCCGAAGTCGACGCGGTGTGGGGCGAGCGCGAACCGGCCTTCGGCGATGTCGCGAAGCTGCGGTACGTCCGCCGTGTACTCGATGAGGCGATGCGGCTGTGGCCGACCGCGCCGGGCTACTCCCGGGAAGCGCGTGAAGACCTTGTGCTGGGCGGGAAATACGCGATGCGCAAGGGCGATTCGGTCATCGTGCCGTTGCCGATGCTCCATCGCGACCCGACGGTGTGGCCGGATCCGGAGAAATTCGATCCGGACCGTTTCGAGCCTGCGGCGGTGCGGAAACGCCCGGCTCAGGCGTACAAACCGTTCGGCACCGGGGAACGCGCGTGCATCGGCCGCCAGTTCGCCTTGCACGAAGCTGTGCTGGCGCTGGGGATCATGTTGCAGCGCTACGACTTCGAGGCCGATCCGGCGTATGAGCTGAAGATCGTGGAGTCGTTGACGCTGAAGCCGAGCGGGTTCACCCTCCGGCCGCGGATCCGGGAACGGGCGGCGGGACTGACCTCAGCTGCTGCCCGCTAATTCCCCGGACAGCGTTTCGTGCATCCTCGCGCTGTGCTTGTTCAGCCCGACGATCTCCACGGTTTTCCCGCGTGCCTCGTACTTCGTCGTGATCGCATCCAGCGCCGCTACGGTCGAGGCGTCCCAGATGTGTGCGGCCGAAAGGTCGATGATCACTCGATCCGGGTCGTCGGCGTAGTCGAACTGATACACCAAGTCGTTGCTGGACGCGAAAAACAGCGCCCCGGTCACGGCGTACCGGACACTGTCGTGCTCGCGCACCGCGGTCACCTCGACCAGGTGCGCGACCCGGCGCGCGAAGATCACCATCGCTGTGATCGACCCGGCCACGACCCCGATCGCGAGGTTGCTGGTCGCCACCACGATGCCCACGGTCACCGCCATCACGGCGACCTCGCCGACCGGCATCCGCTTCAGCGTCGCGGGCGCGATCGAATGCCAGTCGAACGTGCCGAAAGCGACCAGCACCATCACCGCGACCAGTGCGGCCATCGGGATCCGCGACACGACGGGTCCGAACACCAGGCACAGCACCATCAGGAACGCCCCGGCGAGGAACGTCGACAGCCGCGTCCGGCTGCCCGCGACCTTGACGTTGATCATGGTCTGGCCGATCATCGCGCAGCCGCCCATGCCGCCGAAAACCCCAGTGACGACGTTGGCGACGCCCTGCCCGGCCGCTTCCCGGGTTTTGTTCGAGTGCGTGTCGGTGATGTCGTCGACGAGTTTGGCGGTCATCAGCGATTCCATCAGCCCGACCAGCGCGAACGCCAGCGCGTACGGCGCGATCAGGCCGAGCGTGCCGAAGGTGAACGGCACGTCCGGAATACCCGGCACCGGCAGCGCTGAGGGGAGCGCGCCCTTGTCGCCGACGGTCGGCACCGCGATCCCGGCCGCGATCGTCAGCGCGGTGAGCGCCACGATCGACACCAGCGGCGCGGGAACGGCCTTGGTCAGGCGCGGGAAGAACACCATGAGCACGAGACCGCCGGCGAACAGCGGGTACACCGGCCACGGCACGTTGATCAGTTCCGGCACCTGCGCCAGGAAGATCAGGATCGCCAGCGCGTTCACGAACCCGACCATCACGCTGCGCGGCACGAACCGCATCAGCTTCGCCACGCCGAGCGAGCCGAGCACGATCTGGAACAGTCCGCCCAGCACCACCGTCGCGACGAGATAGCCGAAGCCGTGTTCCCTCGCCAGCGGCGCCACCACCAGGGCGATCGCCCCGGTCGCGGCGGAGATCATCGCCGGGCGGCCGCCGACGAACGAGATCACCACCGCCATGGTGAACGACGCGCACAGGCCCACGCGCGGATCGACGCCGGCGATCACGGAGAACGAGATCGCCTCCGGGATCAGCGCGAGAGCGACGACCAGCCCCCCGAGGATCTCGGTGCGTGCGACTCGGGGCGACAGCCACGCCGGCCGTCGGATGGACACGGTGGACAGCGGCGAGGGCACAGTGAATGACCTGTCGGTTTCGGGGACGGGCAGAAAGAGCCGCTTCTGACGGTAGACGACTGGGCTGATGTCGCCGCCGCTCCCCGCTTTCAGGTGAGGCTCGGGTCACCCCGCTTTCCCGCCGCGACGGGCCGCGCTAGGATCAGGGCAGTCGTACAGGACGATCGCCCTGAACGACTGACCGGGACGATTGACCAGGAGTGAGCGGATGAATTCTCCGGCGGCGGCACGCGGGCGTGACGTGCGGCAGAAGCTGCTGACAGCGGCGACGGAGCTGGTGCCGGAACGCGGCTGGACGGCGGTGAGCACTCGCGTGCTGGCAGACCGGGCCGGGGTGACGCCGAGCGTGGTGCACTACCACTTCCCGTCCCTGCAGGCGTTGCTGCGCGAGGCGGTCCTCGACGCGATGCGCGAGGTGCTGGAGAGCGTCGGCCCCGCGTTGGCTGCGACGGAGAACCCGGCTGATCTGGTGACCGCGCTGTTCGGATCGGTCGAGCCGTACAGCGGGGTGGACCCGTTGTCGGTGCTGTTTGTCGAGGCGTATCTGGCGGCGAGGCGTGACGAGGAGCTGCGGGAGCGGATCGGCGGATTGCTCATGGAATTCCGTGCGCGGCTCAGCCGCTGGCTCGCCGAGCGCGGCGTCCCGGAACCGGACGCGACCACCGAGGTGCTGGTCGCGACCATCGACGGTTTGCTGCTGCACCGCGGCCTCGCCCCCGGAGGGGATCCGGCGGCGGTCACCGGCGTGCTGCGCGGACTGGTCACTCGCCCCTAGGAGGACGCGATGAGAATCCTGGTCTGCGGCGCTGGCATCGCCGGGCTGGCCGCGGCGAACCGGCTGTCCGTGCTGGGCAACGATGTGACGCTGGTGGAGCGAGCGCCCGGGCCGCGCCCGCAGGGATACATGATCGACTTCTTCGGTCCCGGGTACGACGCGGCCGAGGCGATGGGGGTGTTGCCTGCGATCCAGGAGGCGGCGTATCCGATCTCCGAAGCGATTCTTCTTGACGCACAAGGAAAACGCCGATCCGACATTCAATTCGCGCAGTTCGCGCGTACCGTCGGCGGCCGGTTGCTGAGCGTCCTGCGGCCGGATCTGGAACAAGCTTTGCGCGCGTCGCTGCCTCCGGAGGTCGAACTTCGGTACGACAGTGGAGTGGTCGCAGTCGAGGACGAGGACGGCCGGGTCGCGGCCACCCTCTCGGACGGTTCAGTGCTGGAAGCCGACCTGCTGGTGGGTGCCGACGGGATCCATTCGACCATCCGGCGGCTGGTGTTCGGCGAGGAATCGCGGTTCCTCCGCTATCTCGGATTCCACACCGCAGCGTTCCTGTTCAAGTCGCCCGAGATCCACGCGGTGGCAGACGGACGGTTCTGCCTCACCGACACCGTCGGCAGGCAGATGGGCTTCTACGGGCTGCGCGCCGGGACTGTCGCCGCCTTCGCCGTCCATCGCACGCCCGATCCCACGCTGCCCGACGACGTGCGGGCTTCGCTGCTGGGCACCTACGGCTCACTGAGCTGGGTGGTGCCGGAAGCACTGACACACTGCCCGCCGTCCGCGAAGATCTACTACGACCAGGTCGCTCAGATTGAGATGTCAACGTGGAGCACCGGCCGGGTCACGCTGGTCGGGGACGCGGCGTACGCGGTGTCGCTGCTGGCTGGGCAGGGCGCGTCGCTCGGGATCGCGGGCGCGTACGTGCTGGCAGACCAGCTGAACCGCGCGTCGTCGATCTCCGAGGGACTGGCGGAGTACGAACGGCTCTGGCGTCCGGTCGCGGCCGACAGGCAACAGCTCGCCCGCAAGGGTGCGCGATGGTTCCTTCCCAGCAGCAAACCGCAGCTCTCCCTGCGCCGTCTAGCCCTGAAACTGGCCCGGTTGCCCGGAATTGACCGGTTCGTGGCCGGGAGTTTGACCGGGAAATCCACCGCGCTCATCACGAACCCGCACCATTCGTCGAGGGAAGGAGCCCGACCGTGAACCCGATCGTGCGCACGGTCTTCAAAGCGCCGGCGAAACTGTACGACCGCCACCTGGGATGGTTGCTGGGCAAGCGTTTCCTGTGCCTGACCCACCTCGGCCGCAAATCCGGCCGCCAGTACCGGACGGTGCTGGAGGTGATCGGCCTCCGTCCCGAAACCGGCGAAGTGCTGGCCATCGCCGGGCTGGGGCCGTCCTCGGACTGGTACCGCAACATCCAGGCCGCCCCCGCGGCGGAGGTCGCGATCGGCCGCCGGAAGTTCGTGCCCGAACACCGAATCCTCGACGAATCCGAAGCAGCCGACGCGATCGCCGGGTACGAACGGCGAAATCTGCTGCTGCGGCCGGTTCTGCATCCCGTGCTGAGCAAGCTGCTGGGCTGGCGCTACGACGGTTCCGCCGCCGCCCGGCACCGGATGGTCCAGCAGCTGCCGATCGTCGCCTTCCGCCCGCGCGGCGGAAACCCCTCCGACCAAGAAGGTACTGACCGCTGATGAACTACATCGCCGAACTGCGCGAACTAGTCGGCACCCGCCCGCTGATCCTGCCCGGCACGTCGGTGCTGATCGCCGACGAGCGCGGCAGGCTGCTGCTGGTGTTCCGCGAGGAAAGCCAGGACTGGGGACTGCCCGGCGGGTTCCTCGACCCCGGCGAGTCCTACGAGGACGCCGGGCGTCGCGAGGTGCTGGAGGAGATCGGCCTGGCTGTGCGGGACCTCGAACTGTTCGGCGTCTACTCCGGACCGGAGTACTTCTACCGGTACCCGCACGGCGACGAGGTCCACAACGTCACCGCCGCGTTCACCGCGACCGTCGAGAACACCGAGGTCACCGTGGACGGAACGGAGATCACCGGCTACGAGTTCTTCGCACTGGACCGGCTGCCGGACGACATCATCGCCCCGGAACGGCCGATCGTCGAGGACTATGTGAAGCGTTTCGGCGGCTGAGGCTTCGGAGCGAGGGTCCGTCGTCGGGCACGAGGTCTGCGCGGCGGGCTAGCTGATCGCCGGGTCCGGGGAGATTCCGCAAGCCGGTCCACCCCCGGACCGATCCGGTGCGGCCCGCCTGGTTCACATGGTTTTCGTCATCCCGCCGTCGAGCACGAGGTCCGCGCCGCTCATGTTCGCGACCTTCCCCGAAGCCAGGAACACCACCAGCGCCGCGATCTCCTCCGGGCGGGCGAATTCGCCAGTCGACAAGCCGACCGCGGCCGGCAGCCGGTCCTTGAACTCCTCCAGTTCGGCGCCCGCGCGCCGGGCGAGCTGGTCCCCAGGACCGCCGGGAGAGGTCCACAGGTCGGTCCACACCGGACCGGGCGAGATCGTGTTCACCCGCAGGCCGCGTCCGCCGAACTCCTCCGCCAGCGCCTTGCCGAGATTCGTCACCGCCGCCTTGACCGCCGACTGCGCGACCAGCCGCGGCTGCGGCAGCTTCGCGTTCACCGAACTGATGTTGATCACCGCGCCACGGCGTTCCAGCAAGCTCGGCAGGGCGGCCCGCGTGGCACGGACGTTCGACAGGAACGTGACGTTGAACGTGTGCAGCCACGCCTCATCGTCGAGTTCGAGGAACCCGCCAGGCGGATTCGAGGTGCCCGCGACGTTGTTGACCAGCACGTCGACCCCGCCGTGCTGATCGAGCGCGTGCCGCACCACCCGGGCCGGCTCGTCCGGGTCGCTCAGATCGGCTTCGATCGCGTCCGGCGTCAGATCCTTCACCGAGGCGGTGACCGTACGGCTCGCCGCGACCACGGTGTAGCCGTCCTCGACCAGCCCCCGGACGATCGCCAGCCCGATTCCCCGTCCGGCTCCCGTCACCACGGCAACCCGCTTCGATTCAGTCGGCACTCCAAGCCTTTCTTTGTCAGCGGCTATCGGGGAAACCGCAGCGGAATTCATCTGTGGTTGCGAATTCTGTTGCGGGGATGGGGATTTCGTTGCTGAGCAGCTCACTGCCCTGACAGACTATCCCGGTTTTCCTTGCTGTGGGGCTGTTTCAGCTAGGACGAAGCCCGGTTCGGCGGCGAGCAGCACTGACGGATTCGGCTGACTCTCCCGTCAGCGACAGTGCCCGCCCGGTGGGCCTCGCCGTCACCGACGAGACCCACCGGAAGAAAGCCGGACCATCGAGCGCGGCGGCCTTACTTGCCGAGTGCGTCCACCCCGGCCTGCGCGAAAGTCTCGTCCTGCGCACCAGACGGCGCACCGGCCACGCCGACCGCCGCGATCGGGGCGTTGTTCGCGTCCACCGGGACCGCTCCGGCGAGGAACAGTGTGCCCTTGATGTCCTTCAGAGTCGGGGTCTGCTGCAAGCGACCGGTCAGTTCGGAGGTTTTGGCGTTCCACGAAACCGCGGTGAACGCCTTCTCCTCGGCCGACGAGTACGATTGCGGGCCCGCTCCGTCGCCGCGCAGGGTCACGATGGTGTTGCCGTCGCGGTCGACCACCGCGACCGACACGTGCTGGCCCGCCTTTTCGGCGGCGTTGAGCGCGGCCTGTGCGGCCTTCTGCGCGGCGGCGATCGACAGGTGCGTGGTCTGGACCAAACCCTTGGGGGCGGCCTGGGCGGCAGGGGCAGCGGCCGGGGTGGCGGCGTTGGCGGCCAGCGCGCCGGTGGTGGCGGCTCCGATCACGGCGAGCCCGCCGACGACGGTGGCGATGCGGGTCTTGGCGGTGAAGTTCTTCATCGGGTGCTCCTTGGCTTGTCCGGCTTGATGCGTTCATCGTGCGTCCGGGAGCGCCTTCACCGGATCGGAGTCCCGGCTCGCCTGGCGGCGCGGAACGGCCGACACTCAGGTCATCCGATCGGCTGATGCCGGCCGGGTTGGCACAGGTCAGGCTCCAGGACGGAACGGAAAAACGGAGGGCGGCGATGACCGATCGGGACGCGCGGTGGCTGGCCGCGACCATGCACACGGCGTTCTTCCTGCTGCTGGTCGCGTCGATCGTGCGCTTCCTCGACCACCATCACGGCGAACCGGCCGCGCCCTGGGTGATCGCGCTGACCGGCTGCCTGGCCGCGGTCTACGCGGTCGGCCTGGTGCTGCGGGTGACCGGGCCCGAGCAGGTGACCGTGCCGTATCTGGCCTGGCTGACCGTCGTGACCGTGCTGTGGGTGGTGCTCGTGCTGCTCGCGCCGAGCTTCGCCTGGTGCGCGGTCCCGCTGTTCGTCACCGGCCTCCGCACGCTGCCCACCGGACCGGCGTTAGTGCTGGTGACGCTGGTGACCGCGCTGGTGGTGCTCTCCCAGAACCGCCTCTCCACCGGTTTCGACCCGAACCTGACGATCGTGCCGGTCGCGGTCGCCGCCGTGACCGCCGCCGTGATCACCTACCTGCGGCGGCAGGCGGCGCGGCTGCGGGAAACCGAGCGTCGCGCGGGAATGCTGGACGAACGGCAACGGCTGTCGCGCGAGATCCATGACGCTCTGGCGCAAGGTCTGTCCAGCCAGGCGATGCTTCTCCAAGCGGCCGACCGCGCGTGGTCCGACCCGGACCTGGCCCGCGAGCATGTGCGTGCGGCACAACAGATCGGCGCGCGGAACCTGGCCGAAGCCCGCAGCCTCGTGCAAGATCTGGCTCCCGCCGATCTCGACGGGCACTCGGTCGAAGAAGCCCTCCGGAACGTCGCCGAACGCGAACCGCGGCCGGTGCGCGTCCAGGTCGACGGGACCGCGCGGCCGCTGCCCGGCCGGGTGCAGTCCAGTTTGGTGCGGATCGCGCAGGGAGCGCTGGCCAACGCGCGCGAACACGCGGACGCGTCGGGAGTGGCGCTCACCCTCACCTACCTAGACGATGAGGTCGTGCTGGACATCACCGACGACGGCCGCGGTTTCGACCCGGACGCCCCGGCCGCCGCCGGACGCGGCCACGGCCTGCCCGCCATGCGCGCGCGGGCGACGCAGCTCGGCGGCCGGTTGACCGTCGAATCCGCACCCGGACAGGGCACCGCCATCTCGGCCGCGATTCCGTTGGGACCGAGCCATGTCTGACGATCAGCCCATCCGCGTCGTGCTCTGCGACGACCACACCATGGTCCGGGCCGGGCTGCGGGCGCTGCTGGCCGGTGCGGGTGGGATCGAGGTCGTCGGCGAGGCCGCGACGGGGCACGAGGCGATCAGTCTCGCCGCTGCGTTGCGGCCGGATGTGGTGCTGATGGATTTGCAGCTGGGCGACGGAATGGACGGGGTGGAGGCGATTCGGCGGATTCGGGCTGTTGCCGAGCCTCCTCGGGTGCTGGTGTTGACGACATATGACACTGATGCTGATATCACGCGGTCTATCGCGGCTGGGGCTACTGGGTATTTGCTGAAGGCTGAGTCGGCTGACGAGCTTTATGCGGCTATTCGGGCGGCCGCGGCTGGGCGGACGGCGTTGTCGGCTCCGGTGGCGGACCGGATGATGGCGCAGTTGCGGGCTCCCCGGCCTGGGCTCACTGACCGGGAGCGGGACATTCTCGAGCAGCTCGCGCAGGGGGTGGGGAATCGGGAGATCGCGCGGCGGTTGTTTATCAGCGAGGCGACGGTTAAGACGCATTTGGGGCGGATTTACGAGAAGCTGGGGGTGGATACTCGGGCTGGGGCGGTTGCGGTGGCTAAGGAGCAGCGGTTGTTGTCTTGAGGCTTGCTGAGACGGTGCGTGGGGGCACCCCGAAGCTGATTGTGCTGACGGTTCGGGGGTGGGTGTTGAAGGGGGGGAAGTTACGTGTGAAAC
>NZ_JBSHAM010000066.1:0-46508 GCF_053611505.1 Amycolatopsis sp. NPDC054798
CCCTTCGAGCCACCTTGCGGCAGACACGCCATCAGCCACACCCCATCGCCCTGGGCATCCAGGGCACCCGCCCCGAACAACATCGACCTTAGGGACCGCCATGGGAAAGCTGCTGTATTCCGCCGCGATGTCGCTGGACGGGTTCATCGCCGGGCCGGGCGGGGACATGGGATGGCTCGCGCCGTACACCGGGCCGAATCCTGCCGCGGACGAACTGGCCGCGGAGGTCGGAGCGCTGCTGGTCGGCCGCCGGACCTTCTCCGGCGACGACCCGTATCGCGGCACCGAAGGAGAGGGCAAAGCGTTCGGCGGCGGATGGGACGGCCCGCAGGTGGTCCTGACCCGGCGGGACGCTCCAGCCGTGCCCGGCGTGACGTTTTGCTCGTCTTTGGAGGAGGGCGTCGCGACGGCTCAGGCCGCGGCGGGGGAGAAGACGGTGAACGTGCTGGGCGCTTCGGTCGGTCGGGCCTGCGTGGACGCCGGTTTGCTGGACGAGGTGGCGGTCGTGGTGATGCCGGTGCTGCTGGGCGGCGGTGTGCGGCTGTTCGAGCGGCCGGGCCCGCCGGTGCGGCTGGAATTGCTTGCTCAGCAAGGGGCAAATCTCCGATACCGCGTGCTGCGCTGACCGTCAGAGATCCTCGAACCGCTTGACGGCTTCCAGCACCGCAGTCCTCATCGACGGGCTTCCGGTGTGTCCGGCGTCGTCGATCACGACCAGTTCGGCGTCCGGCCAGGCCTGGGCGAGCTGCCACGCTTTCCGCAGCGGAGCGCTCAGGTCGGCGCGCCCGTGGATCAGCACCGCCGGGATGCCGTGCAGCAGGCCGATGTCGCGCAGCAGCTGGTCGTCCTCGAGCCAGGCGTGGTGGCCGTAGTAGTGCGCGCAGAGGCGGGCGAGGGTGATCAGCTCGTCGTCCGTGCCCTCGCTGAACTGGCCGGTGCGGCCGCCGACCCATTCGTGCGAGATCACCGCGTCCTCCCACGCGCACCAGTCCCGCGCGGCCTTCACCTGGACGGCGCGGTCCGGGCTCGCGAGCAGCTGGGAGTACCCGGCGAGGAGGTCGCCGTCCGGGTCGGGCGCGCCTGCGCGGAACGCTTCCCATTGCGCGGGCAGCAGCCGCCGGACGCCGCGGTAGAGCCAGTCGATCTCGTCCGGCGACGAGGTGAAGGCGGCGACCAGCAGGACGCCGCTGACCCGGTCCGGATGCCGCTGCGCGTAGGCCAGCGCGAGCGTGGCGCCCCAGGAACCGCCGTAGAGCAGCCATTTTTCGACGCCGAGGTGGACGCGAAGCTTCTCCATGTCGGCGATCAGGTGCTCGGTGGTGTGATGCTCCAGGCTCACCGCCGGGTCCGCGACGTTCGGCGTGCTCCGTCCGCAGCCGCGCTGGTCGAACGCCACGACGCGGAACTTCGCCGGGTCGAACCCGGTGCGGCCGAAGGCGGTGCCGCCTCCGCCGGGGCCGCCGTGCACGCACAGCACCGGGATGCCGGCGCCGCTGGCGTCCCAGTAGATCTGCTGTCCGTCGCCGGCGTCGAGCATGCCGGAAGCGTCGGTTTCGACCGGAAACGGCCGCATCGCGGGCCTCCTCCCCGTAGCGGAAACCTGCCGAGCGTACTGGATCACGCTCGAGGCGGGTTTACAGCGCGGACCGGGGGTCCCTAGGATCTGCGGCGCCGGAAGCGCCGCGGACGCGCGGCCCCGGCGGGGTGGAGGTCTGGATGGGGAACCCGGAATCCGGCAGCGACCTCGAGTCGGTCGCGAACCTGGTGCGGCTGTCCGAGACCGCGCCGATGCCCCGGATCGACGGCAGCGAACCCCCGCCGCTCGTGCGCCGCCGGGCCGACAGCGGCGACGACACGGCCTCGGCGTTCGGCGGGGTCCTCGACGTTTCGAGCGGCTCGGCGGCCGAACAGCTCGCCAAGCGCGGCCCGGCGCCCGTCGCGGATCCGCCGGAGCCGCCCGCGCAGACCGCGCCGCCGACCCAGCGAAAGACGCCGCGATACGGCCTCTTCGCCGGTGCGGCCGTCGTGGTGTGCGCGGGGCTGGGCTCGTGGGCGTTGTGGCCGTCGGCGTCCGGCGGGACGGACCCTCAGCCCGTGCAGCCGCCGCCCGCTCCGGTCCGCACCTCGTCGTCGGCGCCGCCCGCGGTGAGCACGCTCAGCGCGTCCCCGGCCCCGGCCAGCGGCCAGGTGCGCGACACGGTGGTCCGGGCCAGCAGCCGCCCGGAAACCACCGCTCCGCCGCAGCGCACCGAGACGCCGCAGAAACCGCAGCAGGACAGCGGAAACCAGTCGCACGATTCCCTGGAAGACGCCTTCCGCTCGGCGGTCAGCTCGTACATGGAGCACTGGGGCGACGACGGCAGCCAGCAGCCGCGCCGCTGGCACGGCTGAGCGAAGTACTACTCTGAGTAGGTCACTGCCGACCGACTGCTCCGCGAGGTGTCCATGACCGGCTCGTCGTCCCCGTTGTCGCCCAGCCAAGTGCCGGTCGGGGTGGACCCGAACCGCCCGAGCATCGCGCGGATCTACGACGGGTTCCTCGGCGGGAGCCACCACTACGAGGTCGACCGCGCGGTGATGGAGAAGATCAGCGCGGCGGTCCCCGAGGCGGTGCACATCGCCCGCGGCAACCGCGGCTTCCACAACCGCGTGCTGCGGATGCTGGCGAGCCAGACCGACATCCGGCAGTTCCTCGACTGCGGTTCCGGGCTGCCGACCGCGGAGAACACCCACCAGATCGTGCAGCGCTACCACCGCGACGCGCATGTGGTGTACGTCGACAACGACCCGGTGGTGCTCGCGCACGGACGCGCGCTGCTGGAGGACAACGACTTCACGCACATGGTCGAGGCCGACATCTTCGAGCCGAAGGCCGTGCTGCGGAACGAAACGGTGCGGCAGTACCTCGACTTCTCGGAGCCGGTGGCGCTGCTGCACATCGGCACGATGCACCACTACGAGGGCGACGGCGCGGTCGAGGTGATGCGCGAGTACATCGACGCCCTCGCGCCGGGTTCGTACGTCGCGCTGGCGCATTTCTACGACCCGGAGGTCCCGGAGCTGACGGCGGTCGCCAAACGGATCGAGGACATCCTCGTGTCCGGACCGCTGGGCGCGGGCCGGTTCCGCACGCGCGCGGAGATCGAGGCGATGCTGCCCGGGCTGGAACTGCTCCCGCCGAGCCGTACGGACGGCCCAGGGCTGTCGGTCGCCGACGAGTGGTGGCAGGACGGGCCGCGGCTGAAACCGCTGAGCGACGCGGCCCGGTGCGTCGCGGGCGTGGTGGGGCGGAAGGTCTGATCGCTACGCCGGTTGCGGTGCGTCCGTGACCGGCACGGGCTGCCTGCGGGCGACGAGATACCCGACGAACCCGAACCCGATCAGCACCGCCAGCGTCCCGGCGGTGAACAGCTCGAAGGTCAGCCGCGAGACGCCCCACGTCGCTTCGAAGTCGTACGGCACCCCGAGTGCCCGGTCCAGCACCCCGGGCGCCACCGTCTGCCAAGCGCCGAGCAGGATCCACGCGTAGATCAGCACCGAACTGACCCACAGCCCGACCTTCCCGCCCGGCACCCGGAACGGACGTTCGGCAGCGGGGTACTTGCGCCGCAGCACCAAAATCGTCGGGAAGATCAGCAGGTACGACAGCAGCAGCGTGCTCACCGCGATGTTGAGCACGACAGCGAACACCGCCGAGGCCGAACTGCTCTGCACGATCGTCGCCGCCACGGTGAACGCGGTCGCGACCACGCCGGAGAGCAGGTTGACCCGCAACGGAGTGTTCAGCTTCGGATGGAACGCGCCGAACCAGCGCGGGAACGCTCCGTCGACCGCGGCCATCGCCTGGATGCGGTCCGAGGCGATCATCCACGAGCAGCCCTGGTTCAGCAGGACGAAGACGAACACGACAGCAGTGAGCGTCAGCATCGTCCCCGACGCGTCGCCGTAGACGGAGAACACCTGGCGTACCGCGTCGAGGAAGCCGCCGAGCCCGTTGATCTTGTCCGGCGGCATCACCAGCACGATGCCGAAAACCGGGATCAGATAGCACAAAGCCGATACCAGGCCGGAGACGCCGACCGTGACCGGGACGTCCCGGCGGGGGTTGTGCATTTCCTCGGCGGCGCCGTTGGGCGCCTCGAATCCGACGAGGGCGAACATCAAAACCGGTACTACGGCGAGGAAGCCACCGATCGTCGGGGAAAACGCAAGCGAGCCGTGCACTCCGTTGCGCGCCGCGTAGATCGCGGCGGTGACGGCGAAAAGCACCACCAGCCCCACCTTCAGCAGCGCCCCGGCGGCGATGAACCACTTGCCGTATCGCAGGCTCACTACCGCGCCGAGGATCGCCAGCCAGATGAAGACGAGCTTGAACGCGTAGTCGGCGAACCCGCCGGGCGCGGCCGGGACGAGGTACTGCTGCCAGGTCGCCGCGGCGAGGAAGGTGATCGATCCGCCGAGCCACACCGGGTTGGTGATCCAGTACAGCAGCGTGCCGAGCGCGGCGGGCAGCTTCCCGAAGGCGAGCCGCAGCCAGACGAACGGGCCGCCTTCCGCCGGGAAGGCGCTGCCCAGTTCGGCCATGACCAGCCCGTACGGGAACAGGAACAGCACCAGGAGCACGGCGGTCCAGGTCACCGCCTCCGCCCCCGAGGTCGCGATCTGCCCGATCGTGTCCACCGAGATGATGGCCGCGACCGCGAGGAAGATCGAGTCGATCCGGCGCAGATTCCGGCGCAGGTTCCCGGATTCGCTGTTGACGAAGTGAGGTTCGGACACGCTTCACCGCCTTTGGTGAATCGAGGGGGAGGAGTCAGGCTTCGGTGTTCTCCAGGTCTTCCTTGTGCAGCAACGGGGTTCCGGCGGTCTCGCGCATCGAGAAAGCTGCGACGAGGCCGACGGCGGCCGCGACCATCAGGTACGGCCCGGGCACGAGAGTGCTGCCGGTAGCCGAAATGAGGACGGTCATCAGGTAAGGCACGGTCCCGGCGAACAGCGCGGCGGTGATGTTGTACGCGATCGAGAGTCCGCTTTGGCGGGTGCGGGTCGGGAAGACCTCCGAGGACCACACCGCGTAGGTGCCGAGAATCGCCGCCAGGACGGCGCCGAGCGCGAGCCCGCCGATCCAGGTGCCGACGAGGCCGGTGCGCATCAGCAGGTACGCCGGAGTGGCGAGGACGAACAGCGCGACGCCCGCGCCGATCAGGACCGGCCGCCTGCCGATGCGGTCGGAAAGGTGGCCGAAGAAGGGCACGAGGACCAGCCCGACGAGCGAGATCACCGTGGACAGTGCGGCCGCGCTGCCGGACGAGTGGCCGAGGTAGTCGGTCTCGTAGGTGACCAGATAAGTGAGGACGGCGTAGAACGGCACGTGCATCATGGTCATCAGGCCGGCCGCCTGAAGCAGCTGCTTCTTGTTGTTGCGGAACAGTTCCCGGACCGGGCTGCGCGGCACGTTGTCGGTCGCTTCGAGGGCGCGGTACTCCGGGGTGTCTTCGATCTTGCTTCGGATGACGAACCCGATGATGCCGAGCGGGGCGGCGATCAGGAACGGCACGCGCCAGCCCCACGACGCCAGCTGCGCGTTCGTCAGGCCGATCGACAGCAGCAGGAACACGAACGAGCCGGCGAGGAAGCCCAGCAGCGAACCGACTTCCAGCCAGCTGACGCCGAATCCGCGGCGCCGGCGCGGCGCGTACTCGGCGAGGAAGCTCGCCGCGCTGCCGAATTCGCCGCCCGCGGCGAGGCCCTGCACCAAGCGCAGCAGCACCAGCAGGATCGGGGCCGCGATGCCGATCGTGGAGTAACCGGGCAGCAGGCCGATCACGAGCGTCGCGCCGGACATCGCGAAGATGACCACCGACAGCGTGCGCTTGCGGCCGATCCGGTCGCCCAGCGGCCCGAAGATCAGCGCGCCGATCGGCCGGATCCCGAACGACACCGCGAAGACGCCGAACACCGCGAGCAGCCCGGCGGTGGAGTTCCCCGCCGGGAAGAACACGGACGCGATGGTGCTCGCCAGGTAGGCGTAGGCGGCCCAGTCGAACCAGTGCACGAAGACGCCGACCGCACCGGCGGCGACGCTGCGGCGCAGCATGGCGGGATCGGCGCTCTGGCCGGCGAGGTCGGCCGCCGGGGCGGCGTCGGGTGCGGTCATGAATGGCCTCCTTGGACCGGTTCTCCGGGAGGACGCTAAGAGCGGCCCACGGCATCTAACAAGCAGTAATAAGCAAAGCAATGCATCTGCTGGGGTTATGCAGAGGCGCTGAGCTGCGCCGACACGAGGGGCTGACGGCGGTGAAACACAGCGTTCACGGGCGGGACGGTCCGCCGGTGAGTGCTCGCGGGGTGGTCAGCGCGCCGACCTGGGCGTCGGTCAGCAGTTGTCGTTCCCGCACCAGTTCCAGCGCCGGGCGGCCGGTTTCGTGGGCTTCCAGGGCAAGCCTGCACGCGGTTTCGTACCCAAGCGCGGGACTCAACGCAGTGACCAGCCCGGTCGAGGTGGCGACGAGGCCGGCGAGGTGTTCTCTGCGTGCGGTGATGCCGCGTACGCACTGTTCGGCGAGTACGCGGGCGCCGGCGGCGAGGTGGTCGAGACCGGCGGTCAACGCGCGAGCGATGATCGGTTCGAAGGCGTTGAGCTGCAATTGCCCGCCCTCGGCGGCGAGTGTGATCGTGACGTCGTGGCCGATGACCTCGAAGGCGATCTGGTTGACCGCCTCCGGGATGACCGGGTTGACCTTGCCCGGCATGATCGACGACCCGGCCTGCCGCGCGGGCAGCCCGATCTCGCCGAACCCGGCCTGCGGCCCGGACGAAAGCAGCCGGAGATCGTTGCAGATCTTGGACAATTTGACCGCCACGCGTTTCAGCACGCCGGACAGCTGAACGAACACACCGACGTCCTGAGTCGCTTCGATCAGGTCGGGCGCGGAGACGAGCGTCGTGATCCCGGTCAGCTCGCGCAGGTGCGCGACAGCTCTCTCCCGGTACCCGGGGCGCGCGTTGAGCCCGGTGCCGATCGCCGTGCCGCCGAGGTTCAGTTCGTGCAGCAGCAGCCGGGCTTCGGCGAGCCGTTGTTCGTCCTCGCCGAGCGTGGCGGCGAACGCGCCGAACTCCTGGCCGAGTGTCATCGGGACGGCGTCCTGCAGCTGGGTGCGGCCCATCTTGAGGATGTCGGCGAACTCGACTGCCTTGTCCGCGAACGCTTCCCGCAGCCCGGCGAGCGCGGCGAGGAGTTCGGCGAGATGCCGGTCGAGCGCGAGTTTGACCGCGGTGGGGTAAACGTCGTTGGTGCTCTGCCCGAGATTGACGTGGTCGAGCGGGTGCAGGTGCGAGTACTCGCCGTGGGCGTGGCCGAGCAGTTCCAGGGCGCGGTTGGCGATGACCTCGTTGGCGTTCATGTTCGTCGAGGTCCCGGCGCCGCCCTGGATGAGGTCGACGACGAACTGGTCGTGCAGGCGGCCGTCGCGGATCTCGGCACAGGCCTGGACGATGGCAGCGGCCCGTTCGGGGGCGAGGGCGCCGACCTCGGCGTTGGCACGCGCGGCGGCTTCCTTGACCGCGGCCAGCGCGGTGACCAGATGCGGCCGGTCAGCGAGGGTTTCCCGCGTGATCGGGAAGTTGACCAACGCGCGGGCGGTGTGCGCGCCGTAGTAGACGTGGCCGGGCACGCTGATCTCGCCGAGCATGTCGTGCTCGGAGCGGGTGTGGGACATCGGTGTCCTTCCCGGAGGGGGCGGTTTTCAGGAGGCGCGGTCGACGCCGGTCCACGCGAGCGCGATCGCGCCGTCGAGCAGGGCCCGCTCCGCGGTGCCGCCGACGCAGTGCGCGGCGAACTCGCGCTGGTGGTTGATCGCGGGCAGCGACCCGATCCCGATGTAGGGATGGATCGCGGGCACGACCTGCGAGACGTTGCCCATGTCGGTGGACGCGCGGTTCATCCGGGACGCGGTGCCGTCCGGTGCGAACTCGCGGCCGAGTTCGAGGGCGTTGGCGCGGTAGGCGGCCAAAGCTGTTTCGTCGGCGCGGAATTCGGCGTACGGCTTGCTTTCCGGTTCGACACTCAGCTCGCAGCCCGTGGCCAGCGCCCCGGCCTCGAACGCCCGCAGGACGCGCGGCTCCAGTTCGGACAGTTCCGCCAGCGTCTCGGCCCGCACGTACCACCGGCCGGACGCGTGCTCGGGGATCGCGTTGGGAGCGTCCCCGGCCTGCGTGACGATGCCGTGCACCCGCGCCGACGCCGGAAGTTGCTGCCGCAGAAGGCCGATCGCGACCTGGGCGACGGTGAACGCGTCGGCGGCGTTGACCCCGGCCTCCGGGTAAGCGGCGGCGTGCGCGGACTTGCCGGTGTACGAGATTTTCGAGTGGCTGACGGCGAACGGACGCGCTTCGGCGACGTCCACCGGTGCCGGATGCGCCATCATCGCGAGGTCCACGCCCGCGAAAGCGCCGCGTTCCAGCAGTTCGATCTTCCCGCCGCCGCCCTCCTCGGCCGGGGTGCCGTAGACCTCGACAGTGATGCCGAGGTCGTCGGCGACCGCGGCTAGTCCCAACGCCGCGCCGACGGAGCTGGCCGCGATCAGGTTGTGCCCGCAGGCGTGGCCGAGGCCGGGCAGCGCGTCGTACTCGGCGCACAGCGCGATCCGGGTGGGCCCGGAGCCGAAGCTGGCATGGAACGCGGTGTCCAGGCCGAGGTACTTCGCCGTGACGGCGAATCCGCCGCGGTCGAGCAGTTCCGGCACCGCGGCCGCCGCGCGATGTTCCTCCCACGCGGTTTCCGGGTCGGCGTGCAGCCGCTCGGACAGCTGGATCAGCTCGTCGGCGTGCTTTTCGACCGCGGCGCGGGCGGCCGCTTTGCCGGCGGCCATCACTCGTCTCCCGGCACGCCGTAAGACGGCGCGGCGGCCGGGTTCAGGCCGCGGGTGACGTAGTCGTCGCGCTGGGGGAGCCAGACGTCGAGGAGTTCGGCCAGCTGCTCGATCGGCTCGTCGGCCCAGTCCACGCGCAGATCGGTGACCGGCCAGTCCGCTGTGGACACCGCGACGAGCCCGGCGGACCGCACCGGGCCCTCCTCGCCGCCGGCCGCGAGCCCGGCCCGCATCGCCGCGACGAGCCGCTGTTCCAGCTCGCCGGCCGTGCTGGTGAAAGCGTCCACCATGGACTGGGGGATGTGCTCGCCCGCCAGCATGTTGCCCGCCACGACCACGCCGTCCGCCGTCGCCGACGCGTGGGTGCCGAGGGTTTTCGAGCCGCTGTAAGCGAAACCGGGCCCGGTGCGGCCGAGCACGGTCAGCTGCCGGTACTCGATGTGCTCTGCCGCCGACGTGACTTCGGCGAGCGCCTTTTCCGGATCCCCGTGTTCGGCGAGCCGGTCCAGCAGCCGTCCGCCGAGCCGCGGGTCGGTGATGTTCTGCGAGGCCGCCGCACCGAGGCCCGGACGCAGGTGCGCGACGCGGGCGACGACCGCCGGACTGGACGAACTGGCCGCGATGCCGAACCGGACGGTCCCGCCGGAAATGTCGCGGGCGACGATCGAAAAGGTCACTTCTCCTCCTCCGGGATCACCGCGATGGCGTCGATCTCGCACAGCCATTCCGGCCGGGCGAGCGCGGACACGACCACGCCGGTCGAAATCGGGTGCACGCCCTTGGTCCAGCGCCCCACCGTGCGGTAGACGGCCTCGCGATAGCGCGGGTCGACCAGGTAGATCGTGAGCTTGACCAGGTGCTCCATCCGGCTGCCCGCTTCTTCGAGCAGCATCTTGATGTTCGCCATCGCCTGCTCGGCCTGCGCGGCGACGTCGCCGATCCCGACCGATTCGCTCGTGTCGAGGTCCTGCCCGATCTGGCCGCGGACGTAGACCGTGCCGTTGGCGACGACGGCCTGGCAGAGGTCGTTGTCGAGGTTCTGCTCCGGGTAGGTGTCCCGCGTGTTGAACGGGCGGATGCGACGGTGGACAGTCACTGCGTGGCCTTCCCTGCGGCGGTCGTCGGACGCCTCAGCCTGACCGCGCTTCCGAGGTTCTGTCCAGTAGATCTTTCCGGAGCAATGCATCTGTTTTTGCGATGCACTCTGCATCGCAAAAACAGATCTTGAGTGCCGGAAACATCTGTTGGACACGGGCAGTGCGGGGCCGTGAGGATCCGGGGAGACGGCGCTGAACCGCGCTGGAGCCGGAGCGGAGGTCTGGATGTCGAGCGAACAGGTGGAGGCCCTCGTCGTGGGCGGGGGTCAGGCCGGCCTGGCGATGAGCGAGCACCTGAGCGAATGCGGCGTGCCGCACCTCGTCCTGGAACGGAACCGGATCGCCGAACGGTGGCGCACGGAGCGGTGGGACTCGCTGGTCGCGAACGGCCCGGCGTGGCACGACCGGTTCCCGGGGCTGGAGTTCCCCGGCCTGGCCCCGGGCGAATTCGCGTCGAAGGACCAGGTCGCCGATTATTTCGAGGCGTACGCGGAAAAAATCGCCGCCCCGGTCCGCACCGGGGTCGAGGTTACGTCCGTGCGGCGGCACGAGGGCAGGCCCGGCTTCCAGGTCGAGACGTCGGAAGGCGCCATCGACGCCCGGTTCGTCATCGCCGCGACGGGCCCGTTCCAGCGGCCGGTGATCCCGCCGATCGTGCCCGCCGACGCCGGGCCGGTGCAGCTGCATTCCAGCGGCTACCGGAATCCGGAGCAGCTGCCCGAAGGCGCGGTGCTGGTGGTCGGCGCGGGTTCGTCGGGCGTCCAGATCGCCGAGGAACTGCGCCGCGCCGGACGCGAGGTGTACCTGTCGGTCGGGCCGCACGACCGTCCGCCGCGCAGCTACCGCGACCGCGACTTCTGCTGGTGGCTCGGCGTTCTGGGCAAGTGGGACGCCGAGACGCCCCCCGCCGGCGCCGAACACGTGACCATCGCGGTCAGCGGCGCGCGCGGCGGGCGCACGGTCGACTTCCGGGAGCTGGCCGGGCTCGGCATCACGCTCGTCGGCATGACCGGCGCGTACGCGGACGGCAAGCTCAGCTTCGCGACGGACCTGGCGAAGAACATCGCCGCGGGCGACGAGAATTACCTTGCGCTGCTGGACGAAGCCGACGCCTACGTGGCGCGCAACGGGCTCGACCTGCCGGAGGAACCGTCCGCCCGCGACCTGGGCCCGGACCCGGCGTGCGTCACCGATCCGGTGCTGGAGCTGGATCTGGCCGAGGCCGGAGTGACCTCGATCGTCTGGGCGACCGGGTTCGCGGTCGACTACAGCTGGCTGCAGGTCGACGCCTTCGACGAGAACGGACGGCCGAAACACCGTCGCGGGGTGTCTGTGGAGCCGGGGGTGTACTTCATCGGACTGCCGTGGCTGGCGCGGCGCGGGTCCAGCTTTATCTGGGGGGTGTGGCACGACGCGAAGTTCGTGGCGGATCACGTGGCGATTCAGCGCGGGTACCAGAGCTACTGAAGTCTCGTGAGTGTTTATGCCGGTTAGAGCCGGCATAAACACTCACGAGGAATACATCGCGCGGCACAGCTCCCGGAACTCCTGTGCCCGCCGGGTAAGCCGGACCCCGCGCATCGCGGCGAGCACGATCTCCAGCGACGGAACCTCGTCCGTCAACGCAAGGGGCACAACGCTGGCCCCCGCATAAGTCGTGTCAGCAGGCGGGCGCTGGTTCAGCAGCGCGAACCCGTGCCCGGAAGCCACCAGCGCCCGCACCGTCTCGTACCCGCTGGTCCGGTGCCGGATTCGCGGCGCCACCCCAGCGTCGCTGAGGATCGACTGCAGATACTCCCGGCTGTGCGGCAGATCGAGCAGCACCATCGGCTCCTCGGCCAGCTCCTGCAACGACACCTTGCGGCTTTTCCGGCGGGCGAGCCGGTGGTCCTCGGACACGAGCGCGTACGGAGCGGCGGTGCCGACCACCTCGCGGTCGATGTCGTCGTCGAGGTCGTAGCCGTACAGCATCGCCAGTTCGGTTTCGCCCGCTCGCAAAGCAGCCTTGAGCGCCTTGTGCTCGCCCTCGCGCAGGGACACGTGGACGCGCGGATGCCGGGCCTCGAACTCGGCCAGCAAGCCGGGCAGACGGAACGGCGCGAGCGTGGTGAAGCAGCCGACGGTGAGCGTGCCGACCAGCTCGGTGCCGGACTGCCGCGCGGTCTCGACCAGTTCCGCGCCGTGCGCCAGGAAATCCAGCACCCGCTTGTAGAACTCCTCGCCCGCGGTGGTCAGGCTGAGCCCGCGGGCGTGGTGGCGCAGCAGGAACTGCACGCCCATTTCCTTCTCCAGCTGCGCGATCGCCGTCGACACCGCCGACTGCGACACCATCAGTTCCTTCGACGCGGCCGTCATGCTCAGGTGCCGCGCCGCCGCCTCGAAGTAGCGCAGCTGCACGAGGGTGAAGGAAGGCTCGCTCATGCCGACATCCTGCCTCAGCGGCAGCAATCGGGACGCTGCGGTTTCGGCGCGGGCGTGTCCAGCGCCGGGTTGGCGTCGAAGAATCCGCTGGGCTTGAGCGTGAACCCGGTGCGGTCGACGGGCATGATCGGCCAGTCCTCGGTGCGCGGGTAGTGCGTGAGGCCGAAGGTGTGCCACACGACGAGGTCGGCGCCGTCGAGGCCGCGGTCGGCTTGGATCCAGGTGTCGATGCCGGTCTTGCCGTCGTTCTGGTTGACATACTCGCCCGCCGGGAAGCGCTCGTCCTCGGAGTACGCGGTGACCCACAGGTGCTTGCGGGTGAAGGCGGCGCGGCGGGCGATGGACGACGCGTCGTCGGCGAGCAACGGCGGCTGGCCCTCCGGGTGGAGGGTGTAGCCGACCGGTTTCCCAAGCGCGTTGCGGGACCCGGGGTTGCTGATCCGCCAGGTGCGGCCGAGGTTGCCGTCGGCGAGCCGGGCCGCTTCGGATTCCTTGGCCAGCCGGGTGATCTTGCGGGTGAAGGCGTTGCCGTGCGGGTTGCCGGGACCGATCGGGACCCGCTGCACGTCGATCTCGTCGACGGCGTTGGCGACGCCGTCGACCATCATGTCCAGCCGCGCGGAGAACAGGTGCTGGTGGAACGGCGCGCCGACGCCCGGGGCGATTTCGCTGGCCCACGGGTAGTCCTCGGCGCCGTCCGGATAGGCCGACGCGAAGACGATGCCGGTGGCCTTGCACTCGAGTTCGATCGTGCCGTCGAGGTAGAGATACCAGTAGAAGCCGTAGTCGTAATTGCCGACCGTGACGAAGAACGAGATGACCAGCCGCCGCTGCCTGCGGGTGGAGACGCTGCCGTTGTAGTGGTCGGTGTGCTTCCACAGCACGCCGGCGTCTTCCTCGTGCAGGCAGATCGCGTTCGCGATGGTGTGCGGACGGCCGTCGTCGTCGTGCAGGACGGCGTCGAAATAGCGGATCTCGCCGAGGCAGTCGCAGCCCAGGGTCAGCGAGTTGGCTTCCTTGCCGAGCGAATACTCTCCGGCGTCGAAGTAGTTCTGCCAGAACCGGACCGGGCTGGGATCGCCGTAGGGCACGACCATCTCGGCGACCGAGGCACGGTAGACGACCGGACGCGGCCGTTCGCCGTCTTGGAAGCCGATCTGGTGCAGGGTAAGGCCTTCGACCGCGTTGAAGCCGATCCGGAACTGCCATTTCTCCCACGTGACGACGTCGCCGTCGACGGTGAAGCTCGGACCCTCGGGCTGGGTGATCACGATGGGTTTCTGGGTGGTCCGGGCCGGACGGCCGAGGTGGTAGTCGTACGCGGTGCGCGGGATGTCGGCCGGACCTTCGTCGACGAGGTCGTGCACGCGCCCGGCGATCAGATCGACGTAGGCCACGACACCGTCGATCGGGTGCGCCCAGAGGTTGTCGTCCTGGTTGAGCTGAAGGAAAGCCAGGCAGCGCACAAGCCGCAGGCCGGTTTCGCCGGGGATGTCGAAGCATCCGGCGCTCAGCGCGGAAATTCGCACCGAACGGGGCTCGTCGATGCCGCGCCGGAGCATCGCCGCGTTCCAGGCCTCGTCGTTCCAGAGGATCTTCTCGACCAGGTCGAATTCCTCGTGCAGGATCGGCGGCTGCCCTTCGGCCGTGACGTCCACCGCCCGGTCGGCCACGACCTCGCCCTCGGTCAGGGACACGACCGCTTCGCGCACCGCCCCCGTCCGCCGGTCCAGCAGCAGCGAACGGACGCGGCGGTCCACCGGGTCGCCCGGCTGCCAGGCGAGCACGGCCGCTTTCGCCGGTTCGAGCAGGGAGACGAGCGCGAACCGGGTGGCGTCGGTTGCGATTCCGGCTTCGACCAGCAGTTCTCGGTTGCGGGCGACCTCGTTTTCGGTCAGGCGCGAGAGGGGGTGGGCCATGCGCGTCTCCTCATTCTTTGCGGTCTATCGCAAAGAATGAGCCTCGCCGGTCCGGGAAGCAAGGCCCTTGCGGGGCCGGTTCTCCGGAACCGGTGCTGGGTTTTTCGATGCACGTCATCAATAATCCTGGACGTGGCACGACCCAAGGACCAGGCGAAGCGGCGCGACGAGCTGGTGGCGGCGGCCGGCCGCGCGATCCGGACCCGGGGGCTGGCCGGTCTCCGCGTGCGCGACGTCGCCGAGGAAGCCGGGATGTCGGCAGGCTCGGTCAGCTACTACTACCCGGACCTCGATGATCTGCTGTTCGAGCTGCACCGCGACGCGGTCGACCGGTTCTACTGGGCCCGAGCGCGGGCGGCGGAGGCGGAGGACGATCCGGCCCGGCGGCTGGTGCGGCTCGTCGACGCGGGGCTTCCGGCCGGGGAAGGGGATCCGTTGAGCCGGGTGCTGTACGAAATGCACGTCCACGCGGCGCGCGACCCGGCGCATGCGGTGCTGATGACCGCGTTGTGGGACCGCGAGGTGTCGCTGTACTCGGCCGCGCTCGCGCATGGCCGGGACACCGGGGCGTTCCAGCTGCGCTCGCCCGCGGCGGACATCGCGGCGAACGCGGTGGCTCTGGAGGACGCCTACGGCCTGCATCTCGCGGGACGCAACACCAGCTTGTCCTCGGGCAGGGTGCGGGAACTGGTGCTGGGGTACCTGGCCGCGGAAACCGGGCGGGACCTCGGTCAGGCGTAGGCCGTCCAGACCGTTTTGAGACCGGTGTACTTGTCGAACGAGTGCAGGGAGAGGTCCCTGCCGAAGCCGGACTGCTTGAAGCCGCCGAACGGGGTCGCGGTGCTGAGCGCGTCCACTGTGTTCACTGAAACGGTCCCGGCGTGGATTCCGTCGGAGACGCGGTGCGCGCGGGCGAGATCGCGGGTCCAGACCGAGGCGGCGAGGCCGTACGGGGTGTCGTTCGCCAGGCGGATCGCTTCGGCTTCCGATTCGAACGGGAGCGTGGCGAGGACTGGTCCGAACAGTTCTTCGGTGACGAGCGGATCGTCGGACGCCAGGCCGGTCACGATGGCCGGGTTCAGGAACGCTCCCCGGCGAGTGCCGCCAGCGACGACAGTTCCGCTGCTGGACTCGACGGCGGCGAGCACCCGAGACGCCGCGTTCTCGTCGATCATCGGACCCAGTTTCGTGGCCGGGTCCAGCGGATCTCCTGGCACCCACTCGGCGACCTTCTCGCGCAGCCGGGCGAGGAATTCGTCGGCCACGGGCGCTTCTACGAGCAGGCGGGTGACGGCCGAACAGACCTGGCCGGAGTTGGCGCAGAAACCGAACGCGACCAGGTCCGCCGCGGCGTCGAGATCCGCGTCGGCGAACACGACGGCCGGGCTTTTGCCGCCGCATTCGAGCCAGACCTGTTTGAGGTTCGACTCCCCGGCGTAGCGCAGGAACAGCCCGCCCACCGGGGTCGAGCCGGTGAAGGCGAGGACGTCGACGTCCGGGTGGCGGCCGAGCGCCTGGCCCGCGGTCTCGCCGAAGCCCGGCACGACGTTGAGGACCCCGTCCGGAATTCCCGCTTCCGCCGCCAGTTCCGCCAGCCGCAGCGCGGACAGCGGGGACTGCTCAGCGGGTTTGAGGACCACGCTGTTGCCGGCGGCCAGCGCGGGGGCGAGTTTCCATCCGGCGATGTCCAGCGGGAAATTCCACGGCACGACCGCGCCCACCACGCCGAGCGGCACGCGCCGGATCGCGGCGAAGTTGCCGGGCGGAGCGGACGCGATCTCGTCGTAGCGTTTGTCGAGGGCTTCGGCGTGCCAGGCGAAACACTCGGCGGTCGCGGGCACGTCCTGGCCGAAGGTGTCGGCGATCGGACGGCCGACGTCGAGGGTGTCGCACAGCGCCAGTTCGCTTCCGTGCGCACTGATGAGGCCGGACAACTTCAGCAGGCGCTTTTTGCGCTCGGCCGCGGCGAGCCGGGACCAGCGGCCGTCCTCGAACGCTCGCCGCGCGGCCGAGACCGCGGCGTCGATCTCGTCCCGGCCGCATTCGGCCACGTGCGCGACTGGGTGCCCGGTGGCGGGGTTGACGTCGGCGAAAGTCTTGCCGGACTTGGCGTCGAGCCAGTCACCGTCCACAAAGGCCGCGGTACAGGGGCGCAGGCGCGCGGCCTCGTGCACCCAGTCGCTGTGGTTCATTCCCGGAACCGCCTTTCTTCGCCTCCGTTCACTATCGCCACCTGCCGGGGTGCGGGAAAGCAGAGCTTTTCGCTGCGGTGCATCTGGCTGGCCGATGCAGGCGTCACCGCGTCAGGTTCCAGAGCGAGGCCCACTGTTCGGCGGTCAGGTCCCGGGGGAGTGCTTGCGGCGAGAGGCGGTTCCGGGCGAGCCAGCTGCGTGCCGCGCGAGCGCTGAGACGGCCGGTGCGGGGCAGGATCCCGCCCAGCCCGCGGCCCCGTCCGGTGAAGACCTCGCGGACGAACTCCTGGTACTCCGCCTGCTCGCGGACGAGCGGTTCCGGGCGGCGGGCGATCACCAGGATCCCGCCGTCCACGGCCGGGCGGGGCCGGAACGCGTGCGCGGGCACCCGGGCGGGGACGGCGAAGTCGAACCACGGCCACCAGGCGGCGGTCATCTGGGACGCGCCGCCGATCCCGGCCCGGCGGCGGGCGACCTCCCATTGCACCAGCAGCACCGCGAGTTCCCAGTGCGGCTGCCGGAACAGCCTGCGCAGAGCGGCGGTGGTGAGGTGGAAGGGAAGGTTGCCGACGATCGTGTGCGGAACGTCGGGCAGCCGGTGCCGGAGGAGGTCGCCGTGGACGACCTCGACGTGGCCGCCGGTCCGCCGGGCCAGGCGGCGGGCGCGGCGGGGATCGAGTTCGACCGCGGTCAGCGGGCGGCCGGTGCGGCTGAGCGGGAGGGTCAGCGCGCCGTCGCCCGCGGCGAGTTCCACGAGGGGGCCCGTGGTGCGGCCGGCGGCGGTGCAGACAGCGGCGATGACGGCGGGGTCGGCCAGGAAGTTCTGGCCGAGTTCATGCCGTCCGCCGTAGGGAAGGGCAGACATGAGAGTGCGGACTCCGCGCATGAGGAAGCGAACCGGGCGCCGAGACAGGCAGCCCGGACGGACAACGGGAGAGCGCGACGGAGCGGTGAGCTTCCGGCGCTCAGGCGTTGCGGAGGCGAGTCAATGCGTACGCGGCGAAAGTGGCACCCATGGGCGGGAGCCTAGCCGACCATGCCGACCGGTCGCATCCGGGTTTTCGCTCAGGCACGTCTCGCCGGTCCGCGCGGCGCTTCGCGAGAATGGGGACGCAGCAATTCTTGTCCCGGCGGGTGCGCAATTGTCGCGCATTCCTCCGGGGCTCGGCGAACGGTCCTCTTGCGACGGAAGTACCCGCTGATCGCGGTCGGCAAACTGACACGAAACGGGGTCGCTCGGCTGAGGGGTAAGGCGCTTGCGGAAGGCTGTGACCAGCCGGAGAGTGGGAGCCGGAGGAGAAATTCCGATTCGGGAAATGGAGTGGATCCATGGTACGCGCAATCCAGCCGCAGGATCTCGTCGACAGCACCGTGATGGACAATTCCGGCAGCAAGATCGGCAAGGTGGGCACGGTTTATCTGGCCGACGACACGCACCGGCCGGAGTGGGTGACCGTCAAAACCGGGCTGTTCGGCCAGAAGGAAAGCTTCGTGCCGCTGTCGGGCGCGGGGATGGAGAGCGACGGCCTGCACGTCCAGGTCGCGAAGGACCAGGTGTCCGACGCGCCGCGCATCGACGCCGAGGGCCATCTTTCCGAAAAGGAAAGCGTCGAGCTGTACAAGTACTACGGCCTGCCGGCCCCGCGCGGGCATGGCGAGAACATGCGGGACACCGGGCGCGACGCGGCGGCGGGCGGCGCCGCTGGCGGCGCTGCGGGCGGTGTCGCGGGCAGGGCGCGGCCGACCGGCCAGGACCCCGCTGCCGCCAAGGGGCGGATGACTGACGAACGCGCCGCCGCGGCCAAGGGACAGCCGACCGATGAGCGCGCCGCCGCGGCCAAGGGCGGACGGCACGACGCGTCCGGCTCGGGCGACGTGGTGCGTTCCGAGGAACGCCTGCGGGTCGGCACCGAACAGGTCGAAACCGGCCACGTGCGGCTGCGCAAGTACGTCGTGACCGAGAACGAGCAGGTGACCGTGCCGGTCACGCACGAGGAAGTGCGCATCGAGCGGGAGCCGATCACCGACGCCAAGGCCGCGGGCAAGGCCGAAATCGGCGAAGCGGAGCAGGATGTCGTGCTGCACGCCGAAAAGCCGGTGGTGCAGAAGGAAACCGTGCCGGTGGAGCGGGTGCGCCTCGGCACCGAGCAGGTCACCGAAGAGCAGACCGTCGAGGGCAAGGTCCGCAAGGAACGGATCGACATCGACGACGACACCAAGCGGGGCAGGAAGTCCTGACCCGCGTCCGGCGAGGGGAACCCTGAGGGAAGCAGAGCCCCCAGGGTCCCCTCGCGGGCGTCTCGGCTACCGGCGCGAGCGGCTGGCCTTCAGGAACTCGCGGTTGAGGTTCGCGATGCTCGTCAAGGGGATCCCCTTGGGACACGAAGCGACGCATTCGCCGGTGTTCGTGCAGCCGCCGAAGTCCGCCGCGTCCATGGTTTCCACCATGTCCAGCACGCGCTGGGCGCGTTCCGGCTGGCCCTGCGGCAGCGAGTTCAGATGCGCCACCTTCGCCGAGGTGAACAGCATCGCCGACCCGTTCGGACAGGCCGCCACGCAGGCGCCGCAGCCGATGCAGGTGGCGTTGTCGAAAGCCAGGTCCGCGTCCGGCTTCGGCACCGGCGTCGCGTGCGCTTCGGGAGCGCTGCCGGTCGGGGCGGTGACGTAGCCGCCCGCTTCGATGATCCGGTCGAACGCCGAGCGGTCGACCACCAGGTCCTTGATCACCGGGAAACCCTTGGCCCGCCACGGTTCCACGTCCAGTACGTCGCCGTCGCGGAAGGAACGAAGGTGCAGCTGGCAGGTCGTGGTGCGTTCCGGGCCGTGCGCCCGGCCGTTGATCACGACGCCGCACGAGCCGCAGATGCCCTCGCGGCAGTCGTGGTCGAAGGCGATGGGCTGGGCTCCGTCCTCGATGAGGTGCTGGTTGAGGACGTCGAGGAGCTCCAGGAAGGACATGTCCGGACTGGCGTCGTCGACCGGGTATTCGACCAGCCTGCCGTCGTCGTCCGGGCCGGACTGGCGCCAGACCCGCAGGGTGAGTTTCACGTGTAGCTCCGCTGGGTGGGGTGGACGTGCTCGAAGTTCAGGATTTCCCGGTGCAGCACCGGCTTCTCGCCGTATTCCCAGGCGGCGACGTAAGAGAACCGTTCGTCGTCGCGCTGGGCCTCGCCGTCTTCGGTCTGGTGTTCCTCGCGGAAATGGCCGCCGCACGATTCCTCGCGCACCAGTGCGTCGAGCAGCAGCAGTTCGGCGAGTTCCAGGAAATCGGCGACGCGGCCGGCTTTCTCCAGTTCCTGGTTCAGCTCGGCTCCGGTGCCCGGGACACGGACGTCCCGCCAGAATTCGGCCCGCAATCCCGGAATGCGGTCGAGCGCTTTCCGCAGGCCTTCGGCGGATCGGGACATCCCGCAGTGGTCCCACATCAGGTGGCCCAGTTCGCGGTGGAACGAGTCCACGCTGCGGGTGCCGCGCACCGAGAGCAGCCGCTCAAGCCGTTCGCGCACCGCGGTTTCCGCGGAGGCGACCGCGGGATCAGCCGGGTCGAGCGCGGGGAAGCTGCCGCGGGCGATGTAGTCGTTGATGGTGGCCGGAAGCACGAAGTAGCCGTCGGCGAGGCCCTGCATCAGCGCGGAGGCTCCGAGCCGGTTCGCGCCGTGGTCGGAGAAGTTGGCCTCGCCGATCACGAACAGGCCGGGCACCGTGCTCTGCAGGTCGTAGTCGACCCACAGCCCGCCCATCGTGTAGTGGATCGCCGGGTAGATCCGCATCGGCGTCTCGTACGGGTTCTCCGCGGTGATCCGCTCGTACATGTCGAACAGGTTGCCGTACTTGGCTTCCACCGCCGGACGGCCCATCCGCTCGATCGCGTCGGCGAAGTCCAGGTACACGCCGAGCCCGCCGGGGCCGACGCCGAACCCGGCGTCGCAGACGTTCTTCGCCGCGCGGGAAGCGATGTCGCGCGGCACCAGGTTGCCGAAGCTCGGGTACATCCGCTCCAGGTAGTAATCCCGTTCGGACTCCGGGATCTCCCGCGGCGGACGCGGGTCGCGCGGCTGCTTCGGGACCCAGATCCGGCCGTCGTTGCGCAGCGATTCGCTCATCAGCGTCAGCTTCGACTGGTGCTCGCCCGAGCGCGGGATGCAGGTCGGGTGGATCTGGGTGAAGCACGGGTTCGCGAAGTACGCGCCGCGCTTGTGCGCCCGCCAGATCGCGGTGGCGTTGGAGCCTTTCGCGTTGGTGGACAAGTAGAAGACGTTGCCGTAGCCGCCGGTCGCGAGCACGACGGCGTCCGCGAGATGCGTGGTCACCTCGCCGGTCACCAGGTCGCGCGCGACGATCCCGCGCGCCCGGCCGCCGGACACGATCAGGTCCAGCATTTCCGTGCGCGGGTGGATTTCCACGCCGCCCGCGTCGATCTGCCGCGCCAGCGCCTGATACGCGCCGAGCAGCAGCTGCTGCCCGGTCTGGCCGCGCGCGTAGAACGTGCGCTGGACCTGGACGCCGCCGAACGAACGCGTGTCGAGCAGCCCGCCGTACTCCCGGGCGAACGGCACGCCTTGCGCGACCGCCTGGTCGATGATCTGCGCGGACACCTGCGCGAGCCGGTACACATTGGACTCCCGGGACCGGAAGTCGCCGCCCTTCACGGTGTCGTAGAAGAGCCGGTAGACCGAATCGCCGTCATTGCGGTAGTTCTTCGCCGCGTTGATCCCGCCCTGCGCGGCGACCGAATGCGCGCGCCGGGGCGAGTCCTGGAAGCAGAACTGGACCACGTGGTAGCCCTGTTCGGCGAGCGTCGCGCCCGCGGAAGCCCCGGCGAGGCCGGTGCCGACGACGATCACCCGGTGCCGCCGCCGGTTGGCCGGGTTGACCAGCTTCGCGCCGAAGCGGCGGCTGTCCCAGCGGTCCTCGATCGGCCCGTCCGGCGCCCGGGTGTCGGCGATCGGCTCGCCGACCGTGTAGTCGCTCATGTCAGGCCACCCATCCCGCCATCACGGCGATCGGCACGATCAGGAAGCCGCCGGTGATCACGACGGCGAGCACGGAGCCCACGGCTTTCAACGCCCGGTCCCGGGCCTTGCTGGTGATTCCCAGCGTCTGCGCCGCGCTCCAGAAGCCGTGGTTGATGTGCAGGCCGAGCATCAGCAGCGCGACGATGTAGATCAGGTTGACCCACCAGACCTGGAAATCCGCGACGATGTTGTGGTAGGGCTGGCCGTCGCGGAAGTCCTGATTGGCCACGCCGACCGTGAGGTCCAGGATGTGCCACACGATGTAGAGCGCGAGCGTCGCGCCGCCCCAGCGCATGGTGTGCGTCGCGAAACTGGCCTTGCGCCGCTGGCCGTGCGCGTACTTCACCGGGCGCGCTTGACGGTCCCGTTTGGACAGTTGCACCGCCGCGACCACGTGCAGCACCAACGCGATCACCAGCACGACGCGCTGGATCGAGAGGTACCAGGCGTTCTGCAGCACCGGCTCGCCGATCGTGCGCAGCCAGGCCGCGTAGTCGTCGAAATGCTGTGCTCCCAGGAAAACCTTGAGGTTCCCGGCCATGTGCACGAAGAGGAACGCGACGAACATCAGCCCGGTGACGGCCATGACGACCTTCTTGCCGATGGTCGAACGCCAGAAGGTCGCCAATGCCGGGCGACGGCGGGGCGGAGCGGGTGCGAGTGCCACGGAACCGACGGTAAGTCGGCGCTGACGAGAGGGCAAACACATGATTTCTCTCGAAACGAGAGGCAACGCCTATGATGGCGCTCATGCAGTTCCAGCAGCTGGCGTATTTCCTGGCAGTGGCCGAGACACGGCATTTCACGCGCGCCGCGGAACGCATGCGTGTGGCGCAGCCCTCACTGTCGCAGCAGATCCGCGCGCTGGAACGGGATGTCGGCGCGGGGCTGTTCCACCGGATCCGCGGCAACGTCACGCTCACCGAGGCGGGGGAGACGCTGCTGCCGATCGCGCGCCGGATCCTCGCCGAGACGGAAACCGCGTACCGGGCGATCCGCGAGCTGGACGAACTGGGCCGCGGCCGGGTGCGGCTCGGCGCCACCCCGAGCCTGTGCACCGGCCTGCTGCCCGCGATGCTCGCCGCGTTCCGCCGGGACTATCCGGGGATCGAGCTGGTGCTGCACGAAAGCGGGTCCCGCGACCTGCAGACCGCGCTGTCGGAAGGCGGCCTGGACCTGGCGATGATCGTGGACAGCCGGGTGCACGACGATTCGCGGCTGGAGAGCCGGGCGCTGTTCGTCGAGGACCTGGTGGTGATCTCGCCGAAGGACGCGCCCGCGCCGGTGCGCGGGCGGATGCCGATCGCCGCGCTGCGGGACCGGCCGCTGGTGATGTTCCGGCAGGGCTACGACCTGCGCGAGGCGACCGTGACCGCCTGCCGCGCCGAGGGCTTCGACCCGCTGTTCGCGATCGAAGGCGGCGAGATGGACGCGGTGCTGGAGCTGGTGCGGGCCGGACTGGGCTTGGCGGTGGTGCCGAGCACCGTGGTCGGGGACCGGTTCCGGCGCACGCGGTTCACCGAGCCCGGGCTGAGCCGGGTGGTGCGGCTGGCGTACCGGCGGGACGTCGAGCAGCCGCGCGCCGTGCGGGCGCTGCAGGAGGCGGTGGTGCGGTACCTAGGCGACAGGGAGGCTCAGCTGCCGCCCGGCACGCGTCCGCTCGTCGGGCGGTGACTACATCCCCACCGACTGCTTCTCCGGCTCGATCAGGCCGACGACGCGCACCTGTTCCCGCGTGTACGGCTGGCCGATGTACTTCTTGGCCACCTCGTCGACGATCTCCCACGCCGGGTCGCCCTCGATCCACTCGGCCACCCGGCCGCGGACGACGATCGGCTCGAACGGGTTGTCCGGCGGGGTGAGGGAAATCGCCACCCGGGGGTCGCGGCGGAGGTTGCGGGCCTTGCGGCTGTCCGGGCCGGTCAGGAAGACGATCCGGTCGCCGTGCGTGCCGATCCACACCGGGACGACGTGCGGGGACCCGTCCGGGAGGACGGTCGCGAGGTGCGCGATCGGGGTGCCGTCGAGGACGCGGCGGACTTCGGGGTTCAGCATGGTGGTTCCTTTCAGCGGAGAATCTCGTAGTGCAGGTGGGTGACGCCGTCCGCGGGGACGGCTTCGACCAGCCGGAGCCGGACGTGCTCGGGCAGTTCGCGGAAGAAGCTCCGCCCGCCGCCCAGCAGGATCGGGACCTGGTGCAGGACGAAGTCGTCGACCAGCCCGGCCTTGATCGCTTCGGTGACCAGAACGCCGCCCATGAGCGCGACGTCCTTGCCGCCCGCCGCTTCCCGCGCGGCGGCGACGGCCTCTTCGACGCTGAACGCCTGGGTCTGCGTGTCGCTCAGTTCAGGCACCGGCTGGTGGCTGACCACGAACAACGGAGCGGTCGGATGCGGACCGCCGCCGCCGAAGTGGCTTGAATGGTCGTAGGTCGCGTGCCCGACGACCGTCGCCCCGACGCGGGCGGCGAGCGAGTCGAAAACCCGCGCGCTGGGCTCGGAAAGGCTGAAGCCGTCGAAGATCTTGCTGGGCGTGTCGCCGGTGAAGTACCAGTCGAACAGCGTCCCGGCGTCGCCGAGCCCGCTCCCGGTCTCGTCGGCCCCTTCCGGGCGGCGGCCGCTGATGTACCCGTCGACCGAGACGGCGAGGGCACTGAACACTGTGGTCATTACGCTCCTTGGCAGTTGCTCATTGGTAGTCGCTCAGAGGGCCTGGGGGAAGTCGAACACCCGGTGCGGGTCGTAGGTTTTCTTGAGCGTGGCGAGCCTCGGGTAGTTGCCCGCGTGGTACGCCTTGGCCGGATCGTCGAGCGCGAGGTCGGGAAAGTTCGGGTACACGCGGCCGGAGCCTTCCTGGTGGGCCGTGCGCCACGCCTCGTCCACCCACGGGTCGCCCGGGTCGCCGACCTGTTCCAGCAGAAACCGCGCATCCCGGTGGGCGAACGCGGTTTCCTCCTCCGCGACCCGGTTGTACGCCCCGCCCATCGCCGTGAACGCCAGCCGCCGGTTCCCCCGCAACCGCCCCAGCAGTTCGGTCGCAGTGCGCTCGGACAGCGTGCGGGAGAAGAATTCCGACCGGATCCGGCGGCTCCCCGTTTCCGGGTCGAGGGCGGTGAAGGTCCGCTTCACCATGGAGTAGGGAGTATCCGGCCGGAGGTCTATCGCATACGGAACACCGGCCCGGGCGGTGAACTCCCGGAGCAGAGCCTGGGTCTCGGCGGGCGGCAGGGCGGAAGCGCCGAAGAGCGTCGCGTGTCCGGCTTGGACAGTGAGGTTCACGGTCAGTTCGCCGGGGGCGTCGGGCGCCCAGTCCTGCCACGTCCCGACCAGCTTTTCCGGGTGCGCCCAGTGTCCTTCGATCCGGCAGGCCGAAGGCTCCGGCACAGTCGCGAACCGCAACTCCGTGACGATGCCGAACTGCCCGCCGCCCGCGCCGCGCAACGCCCAGAACAGGTCGGCTTCCCGGTGTTCGTCGCACTCCACGACGCTCCGGTCGGCGAGCACCACCTGCGCGCCGACGAGCCGGTCGCAGGTCAGCCCGTACTGCCGGCCGAGAAGCCCGATCCCGCCGCCGAGCGTCAGCCCCGCGATGCCGACGGTGTCGCCGCACCCGGCGGGGATCGTCCGGCCGTGCTCGTGCAGCGCCGCGTACACCGCGCCGAGGCGAGCGCCCGCGCCGATCGTCGCCACCCCGCGGTCGTCGACCGTGATCCGGTCGAGGCCGGACAGGTCGGCCACGATCCCGTCGGTCGAGGAGCGGTTCGCGAAACAATGCCCGCCGCCCCGGGGCACGAGGCGTTCGCCCGTCGCGGCCGCGCGGGCCAGTGCTTGGACGACGTCGGAGACCGCCCGGCAGCGGAGGACGAGCCGGGGGCGGACGTCGTGCGAGGTCTGGTCGATCACGGAGTTGACGCTAGGGCCTCGCGGCACTGCCGTTCTTGAACAAAACGCGCACCCCGTCCTGACCCGTTTTATCCGCTGTGCGCGGTATTTCCGGTCATCGCGCATCCGAAGACCGTCCTTTCGCTCCGGTTCGCCCGTTTCGCCGGACCGTGGGTCGCTGGCGGAAGCACGACGGAAACATTCCGGTAACACCGCCCGGTTAGCTTCCAGCGGCCGGGCGATGAAGACGAGGAGTCCGATCGTGGTCGATACCGGAAGCACGGCGTGGCTGCTGGGCAGCGCGGCGCTGGTCATGCTGATGACGCCGGGGCTCGCGCTGTTCTACGGCGGGATGGTGCGCGCCCGCAGCGTGCTGAACGTGATGGCGATGACGTTCGTCTGCCTCGCCACCGTCGGCCTGATCTGGGTGTTCTACGGGTATTCGCTCGCCTTCGGCCCCGATTGGTTCGGCGGGCTGCTCGGCACGCTGCGCCTGGCGGGGCTGCACGGGGTCGCCGAGCAGACGGTCGGGCCCGCCGGGAACCAAGTTCCGCTGTACGCGTTCGTCGCCTTCCAGATGATGTTCGCGGTCATCACGGTCGCGCTGCTGGCCGGAGCGATCGCCGAGCGGGCCCGGTTCTGGACGTGGACGGTCTTCTCCGTCGTGTGGACGACCCTGGTGTACATCCCCGTGGCGCACTGGGTTTTCGCTCCCGACGGATGGATCGCGGCCAAACTGCACGTGCTGGACTTCGCGGGCGGCACCGTCGTCGAGGTGAACTCCGGGGCGGCCGCGCTGGCGCTGGCGCTCGTGCTCGGCAGGCGGCACGGCTGGCCGAAGCAGGCCGTCCGCCCGCACAACCTGCCGTTCGTGATGTTCGGGGCCGGCCTGCTGTGGTTCGGCTGGTTCGGGTTCAACGCCGGTTCCGCGCTGGCCGCGAAGAACTTGGCGGCGACGTCCTTTCTGAACACCACCGTCGCGGGCGCCGCCGCGGTGCTGGGCTGGCTGCTGGTCGAGCAGTTCCGCGACGGGAAGCCGACCACCCTCGGCGCCGCGTCCGGCGCGGTCGCCGGACTGGTCGGGATCACGCCCGGCTGCGCCTACGTCGAACCGCTCGGAGCGGCCGCGATCGGGATCGTGGCAGGCGTCGCGTGCTCGTTCGCGGTGAGCCTGAAGTACCGCTTCGGCTTCGACGACTCCCTGGACGTGGTCGCGGTGCACGGTCTCGGCGGATTCGTCGGCACGCTGCTGATCGGTCTCTTCGCGACAGCCGGAGTGAATCCGGGCGGCGTGAACGGCCTGTTCTACGGCGGCGGGTTCGACCAGCTGTGGCGGCAGACGGTCGGAACGCTGGCGGTACTAGGGTATTCGCTGGCAGTGACCCTCCTGATCGGCTGGGTCATGCACAAATTCATGGGATTCCGGATCGACCGCGAAGCCGAGATCGACGGCGTCGACGAGGCAGAGCACGCCGAAGGCGCGTACGAGCTGGCAGTCCAGTCCGGACGCCGGGGGAGCGCGCCCGCCGGCGGACCGGGATCGCACCGGCCCGCGCGCGAGGAGACCCGATGAAGCTGCTGACCGCCGTCGTCAAGCCGTTCGTGCTGGACGACGTCCGGATCGCCCTGCAGGAACTCGGCATCGCCGGGATGACGGTGAGCGAGGTCCGCGGCTACGGCAGGCAGAAGGGGCACACCGAGATCTACCGGGGCGCGGAGTACGCGGTCGACTTCATCACCAAGTACCGGCTGGAGATCCTGCTGGACGACGACCAGGTCGAAGCCGCGCTGCGGACCGTGCTGGACACCGCGCACACCGGCAAGATCGGCGACGGCAAGGTGTGGGTGACGCCGGTGGAGACCGTCGTGCGCGTCCGCACCGGGGAACGCGGGCGGGACGCGTTGTAGACCTGGATCGCTCGCGATTGCGGGCAGCCGCCCGGAATCGTTCTCCGGCGCGGACTTGCTCAGCCGCGCAACGGCGAACGCCCGCGCCCGGCGAGGAACGGCGTGTAGGACGCGGAATGATCATGCCCGCACGCGCACCGGTCGAGGTCGCCCCCGAGGAGCTGCCTCGGCGTGACTCCGGTGAGCCGGAGGCATTCGCGGCTCAGATGCGCCTGGTCGGCATATCCCGCGTCGACGGCCAAGCCCGCCATCCCGTCGGCTCCCCGCCGTCCGGTCGCGATCGCCCCGGACTGGGCCAGCGCGAGAAACCCTTGGAACCGCAACGTCCGCTGGAGCACCTTCGGGCTCATCCCGACCGTCTGCAGGCACCTCCGGCGCAGCTGGCTCGCCGACAGCGCCAGGTGCGCGGCGACCGCGTCGACGCCGACCGGGTCCCACGGCATCAGCACCCGCACGGCTTCCCCGATCAGCCGGTCCAGCCCGCCGGTCCGGCGGTACTCGCGCACGAGGTGCGCTTGCAGCGCGGCGAGCCCCAGTTCGGGCGTCGCGGCCAGGGCCACGGCCTCGGCGAGCCGATCCGCGGCCCGGCCCCACAGCTCGGCCAGCCCGACGCGCTGGTCGGCCAGTTCGTCGAGCCCCGCGGGAAGGGGCGGCGCGGCCCCGGGCCGGAACCGCACCCCGACTACGGTCGTGCGCGCCGGAATGACCTCGATCTGCGGTCCGGTCAACGGCCCGAGCAGCTGCGGACGGCCGCCGACCGGGAAGTGGATCTCGACGCCGCCGGTGGGCAGGTGCCGTTGCGCGTAGGGCGCTTCGCCGGTGCGCTGGATCCAGACCGTGCGCACCACGGCGCTCAGGCCGGGCACCGGCGGACGCTCCACATACGCGTTCATCCCCGTACCGAAGCGGTCCGCCGGGGGCGAGTCAAGCACCGGCCGCCCCTGTTTCTGGCCGCCAACGCTTTTCCGGATGAAACTCCGGCACGGGAAAGTCTCGCCGCTGCGGTTGTCCGCCAGCAGGCGCCGGGTCACAAGTCCCTGGACCGGGAGACCTTGTCCCATAGCCGCCAGGCGGCCGGCCCTGGATTCTCGCTGTCTATACCTCAGAAACAGCGTGCCACCGAAGGAGGCGCCCGGTCATGCCGACGTTGCTCATCATCTTGCTTGTCCTGGGCGCCGGTCTTTTCGTGGGAGGGCTGCTGGACAGAGCCAGCCAGACCCGCGCGCGCTACACCAGCTACCGCCAGCGGGCCGCGGTCGGCCTGGCCACTTGGCTGCAGAGTGCCATCGCCGCCGTTCTCGGGGTCGCCGGGCTGCTGTTCCTGCTCTATGTCGTGGTCACGTTTTCCACCGCGCGCTGACGGCCTCCAGGCACCGTCTCCTCCCGGCAAGCGGCTGCCGCAGGGCGGTTTCCCTGCGGCAGCTGGCACGGCCGGTGAAAGCCACGCGGCCCACCCGGATCCCGGCGGTCCGGCTCAGATGTAACCGCAGACGTCCATCGCCGCGACCACCTTGCGGAATCCCGCGATGTTCGCCCCGCTCACGTAATCCCCGGCGACCCCGTGCTCGTCGGCGGTTTCGAGGCAGGTCCGGTGGATGTCGGTCATGATGTCCCGCAGCGTCCGGTCAGTGCGCTCGAACGTCCACTGCTCGCGCGCCGCGTTCTGCCGCATCTCCAGCGCCGACACCGCCACCCCGCCCGCGTTCGCGGCCTTGCCGGGGCCGACCGCGACCCCGGCCTCGCGGAAGATCTGGAGCGAACCGGGCGTGCACGGCATGTTCGCGCCCTCGGCGACCGCGCGGACGTTGTTTTTCACCAGCCGCAACGCGGATTGCTCGTCCAGTTCGTTCTGGGTCGCGCAAGGGAGGGCGAGGTCGCACGGGACCTCCCAGGGCGTGCCGTCGGTGACGTACTTCGCCGACGGTACCCGGTCGGCGTACTCCGACAGCCGTCCGCGCCGCGCGACCTTCACTTCGTGCAGCACTTCCAGGTCGATGCCGCGCGGATCGTGGATGTACCCGCCGGAGTCCGAGCACACGATCGGCTTCGCGCCGAGTTCCCGGAGTTTCGCGATCGCGTGGTATGCGACGTTGCCTGAACCGGACACCACCGCGGTGCGGCCGGAGAACGATTCGTCGCGCGCGCCGAGCATCGCTTCGAGGAAGTACACGGTCCCGTAGCCGGTGGCTTCCGGACGCGCCGGAATGCCGCCCAGCAACGGGTTCTTGCCGGTGATCGTGCCCGCGTCGTAGCGGTTGGCGAGCCGCTTGTACTGGCCGAAAAGATAGCCGATCTCCCGCCCGCCGACGCCGATGTCGCCTGCCGGGACGTCGGTGTCCGGGCCGATGTGCCGGACCAGTTCGGTCATGAACGCCTGGCAGAACCGCATGATCTCGCCGTCGCTGCGGCCCGCCGGGTCGAAATCGGACCCGCCCTTGCCCGCGCCGATGCCGAGGCCGGTGAGCGCGTTCTTGAAAATCTGCTCGAAGGCGAGGAATTTGACCGTGCCGAGCGTGACGTCGCCGCGGAAGCGCAGCCCGCCCTTGTACGGCCCGAGCACCGAGCTGAACCCGACCCGGAAGCCGCGGTTGACGTGCACCGCGCCCGCGTCGTCGGTCCAGACCACGCGGAACATCGCCTGCCGTTCCGGCTCGCAGAGCCGTTCCAGCATCGCCGCGTCGCGCAGCTCCGGATCCCGCTGCAGCGCGGGCCGGATCGCTTCCAGCACTTCGTACACAGCCTGGTGGAACTCCGGCTCGGCCGGGTTCTTCCGGACGATGTCCTCGTACACTTCGCGCGATGTCTGGTCGAGTGGCATCCGCCGATGATGCCGTCCGCGCGCCGGATGTCGCACCCCAGACGGGGTTCGCGCGGTTAGGGGTGACCGGGCTCAGGCGTCGAGCACTACATCCGCGGTGGGCACCGCCTGGCAGGCGAGGCACTGGCTCTCGGGCAGATCGTCGGCGACCGCGACCAGATGCGCGACGGTTCCCTCCAACACCGGTACTGCGCAGCTTTCGCACTGCCCGAGCCGGCATCCGCTGGGAAGCGCGATCCCGGAAGCCTCGGCGAACCGCAGCAGATCCCCGTCGCCTGCCCGCCAGGTGACCTCGCGGCCGGACCTCGCGAACCGCACGGTGGCCGTCGCGTCGTCCGGGATCCGGACCGGGGCGGGCGAGGCGTGGAACTTCTCGGCGAAGATGTCGAAGCGCGGCACACCCCGCGCCGCCAAGTCCGCGGTCAGTTCGTCCAGCATGGTCTCCGGCCCGCACAGGTAGAACCGGGCCCGCCGCCGGATCAGGCCGGCGTCGATGCTTCCGGCGGTGATCCGGCCGGTGAAATCGCAGCGGTCGTCCGGCCCGGGACGGCTGTAGTGGTCCAGGATCCGGACAGTGGGCAGGCGGCCCGCCAGCTCGGCGATGCGCTCGCGAAACGCGTGCCGGGACCGGTCGCGGCTGCCGTGGTGCAGCACGATCTCCGGCGCGGAGGCGGGGTCGAGAGTCTCCAGATAGCTCAGGAACGGCGTGATCCCGATCCCGGCGGCCAGCAGCACGATCGGCCGCGAATGGACAGTCGGCAGCGCGAACCCGCCGGACGGGGCCGTGACCAGCAGCCGGGTTCCCGGCCGGAGCCGGTCGTGCACGGCAGGCGAGAACTGCCCGCCCGGCACCCGCCGCACCGCGATCGCGTACCCGCCGCCCGGGGCCTTCGCCGGTCCCGTGAGCGAATAGCTGCGGGTCAGCCCCGGTGCGTCCGGCCAGGCGACGGTGATGTGCTGCCCGGCGCGGAACTCCGGCACCGGCCCGTCGCCGACCGGCTCGAGCCGCACCGAGCGGATGTCCTCGGTCTCGAACTCCGCGCGCTCGACCACGAACTCCCGCTGCCCGGTCCACGGCTCCGCTTCGTCCGGCTGGACGTCGCAGAACGTCGAGCGCAACGGGACCGATCCGCTCACCGGGTCGTGGGCGTCGTCGCCGACGAGCAGGTTGTAGTTGGTCCCGCCGTCCTCGAGCGGGTCCGAACCGGGCAGCGCGAGATCAGGGGCCGGTTGCCACCAGCCGTACTCCGCCACGACGACATCGCGGTGCAGCGCGGGATCGACCCGCGCCCGCATCCGGACGTCCGCGGCAGCGGTCGTGATGCGCACCCATTGTCCGTCCTCGATCGCGCGCTCCGCCGCGAGTTCCGCGCTCAGCTCGACGACGGGTTCGGGAAACCGCTTGCGGAGCGACGAAATCCCGCGATGCTGGCTGTGGCAGAAGTACCCGTTCTTCGCGCAGGTCAGCACCAGCGGGAGCCGCGCGTCCGGTTCTGGCGGGCAGGCGGTCGGAACCGCGGGCTGGCCATGCTCGGCGAGCCGTTCGGAATACAGCTCGACCCGCCGGGTCGGCGTCGCAAACCCAGTCACCGCGCCATTTTCCGCACGTTCGGCGTACTTGCGGTACTCGGTCCGCAACGGCAGATCGACGCCGCCCGGCCGCTCGCGCAGCTCTGCGGCAGTGAGGCCGAGCGGTGCCAGCTGGTAATCCCAGCCGTCCTCGATGCGGCCGTCGAAGAACTCCGCGCCGAGTCCCATCCGGCCGGCCAGCTCGAACACGACCTCAGTGTCCGAACGCGACTCGCCGACCGGTTCGTTCATCCGCGGCCGCAGCTGGACGCGTTCCTGCGCCGCACGCGAAATTTCGAACCCCGCCTTGACCGCCTCGTGCTCCCACGGCGTCTGGGCGGGCAGCAGAAGGTCGGCGAACCGTGCGGTCGGGTTCTCGAACAGGTCGAGATGCACCGAGAACTCCAAGCGCCGCAGTGCTTCCGCGGTGCGCTGCGGATCGGGCTGGGAGAGCAGGAGATTCCCGCCGAACGACACCAGCGCTCGGACCGGATAGGGCTTTTCTTCGAGGACGGCGCGGCAGAAGTCGCGCGCGGTCACCCAGCCTTGCGCCGGCGGTCCGAGCGGAAACTCTTGCAGGCCAAGTGCTTTCGCCCGCTGCTCAGGCGTGAGCAGGTCCGGGGACGAGACGGGCGCGACGGGATGTTTCGGCAGGACGACGTTGCCGCCGGGGGAGTCGTAGCTGCCGGTGAGCGCGTAAAGAGTGGCGATCGCACGCTCGGTCTGCGTCGCGTTCGCGTGCTGGCCGACGCCTGTCCAAGCCGCGTACGTCACGGACTTGGCCTCGGCGAGGTCGGCCGCGAAAGCCTCGATCGCCGCGGCCTCGACGGTCGTCACCGCTTCTGCCCGGTCGAGCGGCCACGCGGCGCAGGCCTGCGTGTAGTGCTCGAACGCGGGAACACAGTCGATCGAACCGGCCAACGTGCGCACACGGCGTTCTCCGTGCAGCGCGAACCTCTCCGGCCTGTTCGCCGGATAGTCCGTGTCGTACGGCTCGCCCTGGTCGGCGACCTCGTCCCACACCGCGAAGCCAGCTGCCGCGGGATCGATTTCCGCCGCCCGCAAAAACCGGCCAGTGTCGGCCCGGACCAGCAGGGGAGCGTTGGTCCACGACCGCACGAAAGCCTCGTCGTGCCCGCGACGCTCGAGCAGCGCCCGCGCGACCCCGAGAGCGAGCGCGTCGTCGGTGCCCGGCCGGACCCGGAGCCAGTGCTCAGCCTGCACCGCGCTGGCGGTCCGCCGCGGATCGACGACGGCCAGCTTCCGCGGCCGGGCCCCGGCCAGCGCGGCGGACTGCGCGAGCCACACCTTGGCCGGGTTGTGCCCCCACAACACCGCGAAGTCCGTGCCCGCGTAATCCGGCGCGGGCAATGCCGAGCCGAACGTGAACGCGTGCGCGAAGTCCTTGTGCCAGTTGCAGATTTCGGTCGCGTACACCGTGTTGGGGCTGCCGAAGAGCCGGATGAACCGTTCGACCCAGTCGATCGCGTCGGACATCGGCGTGCCGCTGGGGGAGGTGACGGAGAACGCGACCGCCTCGGCCCCGCTGGCCGCGCGGATGCTCCCGAGCCGGTCCGCCGTCTCGGCCAGCGCTTCGTCCCAGCTGATCTCGCGCCAGCGCGGATCCGGATCGGACTTCGGCGTCGTGCGGCGCAACGGCCGGCGCAGCCGTTCGGGGGAGTGCACCAGCTCGGGCGCGGCCCGGCCCTTCGGACACAACGCGGCGCCGGTCGGATGCGCGGGATCCGGCCGGACGCCGCGCAGCGCGCCGTTCTCGAGCGTGTAGACCGCGCCGCAGCGCGACCGGCACAACGTGCAGTAACCCCGGACCTCAGACATTAGTTACTCCTTAGTAACCGGCTACCGGTTACTAAGCTACGATGCGGGACGGAAGCGGGCGAAGTCAAGCCCGCGGGAGCGGAGGATCGCCCGGTGAAGCAGCTGCAGCGCAAGAACCTGCGCGAACAAGTGCTCGAAGTGGTGCGGCAGGCGATGGTGTCCGGCGAACTGCGCTCCGGCGACATCTATTCGGCCGCCGCGCTCGCGACGCGCCTGGGCGTGTCGAGCAGCCCGGTGCGCGAGGCGTTGCTGACGCTGGTCAACCAGGGCCTCCTGGAACCGGTCCGCAACCGCGGCTACCGGGTCGTCGCGATGACCGAACGCGACCTGGACGAGATCTACGAGATGCGGCTGCTGCTGGAGGTCCCGGCGACGTTGTCCGCCGGCGCGGCCGCCGGCCCCGGCGACCTGGCCCGGCTGGACGGCCTCGCCGCCGACATCGAGTCCGCCGCCGAGGCGGGCGAGGTGGCGCGTTTCCTGGAGGCCGACCGCCGGTTCCACCTGGACCTGCTGGCCCTCGCCGGGAACGAGCGGCTGATCGCCGCGATCGCCACCCTGCGGGACCAGACGCGGTTGTACGGCTTGGACATGCTCGCGGAGCACGGCAGGCTGGCCGATTCGGCGCGGGAACACCGGGAGATGCTGGCGGCGATCGCGGAGCGCGATTGGGTTCGGCTGGAGGGGCAGATCAGGGCGCACCTGAAGCACGTCCGGGCGGAGTGGGCGTCTGGCTGACCGGCCCCATGCGGCGGAGAGGATTCGGTGTGCCTGGCGCGGGCCGAGCGAAACCCCGCAGACTCCGCCGCCTTATTAGGCTAACCTAACTCCATGGGGATCATCTGCGCCGTGCCGGACCTGGAAAACGTGGTGGGCGAACGGCCGCTGCCGGTCATGATGAAGTCGATCGGCCATCTCGACCTGCATTGCCGCGCCCTGCTCGCCCGCAGCCCCGCCGCCGCGCTCGGCTACGTCGACGCCAGTGGCCGGCAGCGGGCCGAGCTGGTCGGCGGGACGCCCGGCTTCGCGAAGGCGGAGACCGAGTCGCAGCTGAAGCTGCCGGTTCCGCCGGACGCCGAGCCGGGCACCGGCGCCGCGCTGCTGGTGCTCCTGCCCGGGTGGCGCGAAACCTTGCGGATCAACGGAACTCTCTCCGAAGACGGCCTCCTCGTCGAGGAGGCGTTCCTCCATTGCGGCAAAGCGGTGATCCGCTCGCACCTGTGGGGACCCGCTCCCGCGCCAGCGGACCCCGACGCCGTCGAGGAAGGTCCGACCCTCGGGCCCGCGGCGGCTGCTTTCCTTGCCGCCGCGCCATTCGCGGTGATCACCTCGCGGGACGGCTCCGGTCTCGCGGACGCCAGCCCCAAGGGCGATCCTCCCGGGGTCGCGCGGATGCTCGGGCCCTCGACGGTGGTGCTCGCCGACCGGCCGGGCAACCGGCGGACCGACACGTTCCACAACGTGGTCGAACGCCCGGAGGCGGCTCTCGTGGCCGTCGTTCCCGGGGACACTCGCACCCTGGAAATCACCGGGACGGCGGTCGTCAGCACGGAATCCGCGCTGCGCGAGTCGATGACCGAGCGCAACCGCACCCCGAAAGCAGTGCTGAAGGTGGAGATCGAGACCGTGCGCCTCGCCGAGAGCACCGCGGTGCGCGACGCCGGATTGTGGGACCCGGCCCGGCACGTCGACCCCGCCGACCTGCCGCGTCCGGCGGCCATCTGGACCGATCACCTCAAGCTGAACGAGACCGCGGGCACCACCGCGGAGCAGGTGCGGGCCGGGGTGACCGAGCGGCTGGTGCGAGCCGGTCTCGACCAGGACTACCGGGAGAATCTGTGACCGTCCGGTTCGGCTGAGAGTGATCGACAACCCGCCGAAGACTACTCAAATGACCGATGTCCGCTCCGGTGATCTCCCGTAGCGTGAAGCGCGCCCAGTCGTCGACGTTGCGAGGTCCGGATGGCTCAAGAACGCATGACAACCGACACCGACGCGGCCGCGAGCGGCCTGCTGCTGAGCGTGGAACCGCTGACCGCCGCGGTCGACCGCGGCAAGGCCAACGGCGCGGTCGCCGACAACGACGGCAACGACTAGCCGTTGACCCGCTCCATGACGGAGATTCCCGGACTGGCCGGCCTCGTGGCACCGCTCGAGGCCGGCCAGTTCTTCGCGGACGTCCTGGGCAAAGCCCCGCGGCGGTTCCCGGGGGAGAAGGGCCGGTTCGCGTCCCTGCTCCCGTGGCCGGAGCTGGACCGGGTGCTGCGCCAGCACCGGCTCGAATTCCCGCGGCTGCGGCTCGCCCTCGACGGCGACGTCGTCCCCGCGCACACCTACACCGAAATGGTCTCGACCCGGCGCAACGGCCTGGTCCCGCGCGTGCTGCCGGCTCCGTTCGCCGAACACCTGCGGGCAGGCGCGACCCTCGTGCTCGACTCGGTCAACGAACTGGCCGGCGAAGTCGGCGAGCTGGCGAGCAGGCTCGAACACGACCTGCGCGAGCGGATCCAGGTCAACCTGTACGCGGGCTGGGGCACCACGCACGGCTTCGACGTGCACTGGGACGACCACGACGCGTTCATCCTCCAGCTTTCCGGGCGGAAGCGGTGGCGCCTGCACGGGGTCACCCGGCCTTCGCCGCTGCAGCGGGACGTCGAACTCCCGGAACGCCCGGAAGGCGAGCCGTACGACGACTTCCTGCTGGAAGACGGCGACGTCCTCTACCTGCCGCGCGGGCATTGGCACGACGTGTCCGCCGTCGGCGAGGAGTCCCTGCACCTGACGATCGGGTTCAACGCAGCCACCGGCGTCGACCTCGTGGCGTGGCTGGCCGACCAGCTGCGGTCCGACGAGCTGTTCCGCGCCGACCTGCCCCGGTTCGCCGGTCCGGACGCGCGGGCCGAGCGCGCCGAAGCGCTGCGCCGCCGGATCGCCGAGCTGACCTCGGGCGACGTGGTCGACCGGTTCCTCGCCGACCGGGACGCCCAGGCACCGGCCCAGACCCGGATCGGCCTGCCGTGGGCGGCGACGGCGGAGCTGCTGCCGCCCGACGACTTCGAGGTCCGATTGCTCGTCCCGCGCGCCGCACTGGCGGACGGCGACGGCACGGTGGCCCTGGTCGGGGCGGGGAAGCGGCTGGTCTTCGCCGAGGCCGCGCGCCCGGTGCTCGCCGCGTTGCTCGGGTGCGGTCCGCAGCCGTTCAAGGTGCTCGCCGACGCCGCGCCGGACTTGCCCCCGGCGACGGTGCGGGCGCTTTTGCGGGAGCTGGTCGTGCAGGGTCTCGTCGCTCGGGCTTGAGCGGAAGTCTTGCCGGGCGGTACCAGAGCTTCGTGGTCCGGGCTTGAGCGGAAGCCTCGCCGGGCCCCGAGCGGCTGGTGCGTTTTCGAAGGGGCGTCCAGAGCCTGGCGGACCGGGCTTGACCTGCGATTCGCCGGGCGTGCCCCGGCGACGGTGCGGGCGTTGTCGCGGAGAAGCTGGTCGTCGGTGGCTTCGCCCCCGGCGCTTGATCCGGGACCGCGCCGGGCATTGCTCGATCGAGTGACGTCGCGCACCGGGGACGGGTCGTGCTGGAAGGGCGCCGCGCGGGGTCAGCTATACTTAGGCATGCCTAAGCCCGACGTGCGGCACCCCGGGCCGGGAATGTGCTTCCCGGGCCAGGGCGCTGCGCCCGGATGCGCCGCCCTGACGCGCGAACTCGGCGGCGAGCCCGCCGGCACCGCCGCGCGGATGACGTCCTGGCTGCTGATCGAGCAGCCGGGGGCGTGGGGCCCGGACGCGCTCGAGGAGGTCTTGGCCTCGGTCTTTCCCGCCGATCGTCTCGACGCCGCGCGCGATGCGGGCCTGCGCCCGCTGTTGATCCGCAAGCCAGGTCGGCACGTGCGGACGCCAGGCGCCCCGCGCGCGGTTTACGTCGCCAGCGGACGGCCCGGCAACCGCTGGACGGAACGGCTCGACGTCGCCGACCTTGCCGAACTCGCGCCTCTCGACCTCGAAGCGGTCGCCGCCGGACGCAGCGGGCACGGCGAACCGGTGTCCGGCCCGCTCTTTCTCGTGTGCACCCACGGCAGCAAGGACATGTGCTGCGCGGTTTTCGGCCGCCCGCTGGCGACCAGCCTCACGCAGAACCACCCCGGGCGGGTGTGGGAAGTCAGCCACGTCGGCGGCGATCGCTGGGCTGGCAACCTCCTGACCGTGCCGGACGGTTATCTGCACGGCAGCCTCGCAGTGCCCGAAGCCGAACTGGCGGCGAAGGAAGCACTCGGCGGGAACGTCCGGTTGGAGAACCTGCGCGGCCGCACCTCCGCGGAGAGCGCGTGGTCGCAGTTCGCCGAAATCGAGATCCGCGGCCGTACCGGACTGCGCGGCCTCGACGCCGTCCTTGCGGTGACGGAGGAAACCCGGGGCGACGTCCGGACCGTGCTGGTCGAGGCGGGCGGACGACGGTACGAAGTGATGGTGCGGCGCACGGCGGCGACGGCCGCCGGGCACAGCCGGTGCACTGCCCGGCTGGTGCTGGCCGGGTTCGTGGCGGAGTCCGTGCGCGAGGTCTGACAGCGGCTTTGCCTGAGGACCTGAAGTACGACATTTCATGCTTCAGGCGCGCCGCAATCGGGGTGCTCAATCGCACGGCGACGGTAATTCCGTTCAGCTGAAAGAAAAACTACCCGACAGTATACTGTGGAACGCAAATGATCCATTGTGGACAGTCCGTCGCGCGACGCCGATGATCATGCTTGCTTCCATGCGCGTGGCCATCGCCCGAACGACCGAGCCGAATGACGTCTAGGCGGATCTTCGCCGCCCGCACCCCGGTCGAAACCTGCCAGCTGCCCGTTGACCGGACCCTCCGCGTCCAGCTATTCTCGAACTACGGAAGAAAACTTCCACAAAGCGAAATTAGCTGATCGAGATGTGAGGAGCCGAGGTACTCATGACCGGTCCCGCCGGGGAGCGGCACTCGCTGCCCTACACCGCCAACCTGTCGATCCTGTTCGCCGAACTCCCGCTGCTCGAGCGCGCGCAGGCCGCTCGGGCAGCGGGCTTCACCAAGGCGGAATACTGGTGGCCGTTCGACAGCGCAGACCCGTCCGAGGCCGACGTCGACCGGTTCGCGCGGTCGGTCGAGCAGGCGGGCGTCCAGCTGACCGGGCTGAACTTCTACGCGGGCGACATGGCCGCGGGCGAGCGCGGGCTCGTGTCGTGGGTCGGCCGCGAGGCGGAGTTCGCGACGAGCCTGACGGTCGCGCTCCGGCTGGCCGAACGGCTCGGCTGCCGCAGCTTCAACGCGCTGTACGGCAACCGGATCGACGGGATCGCACCGTCCGAACAGGACGATCTGGCCCGTGCGCATCTCGCCACCGCGGCGAAAGCGGCCGAGGGCATCGGCGCGCAGCTGGTGCTCGAACCGCTGTCCGGCACCCCGGCGTACCCGCTGAAGACCGCCGCCGACGCGGTCGCGGTGCTCGACGAGCTGGGCCTGGACAACGTCCGGCTGCTCGCGGACCTCTACCACCTGGCGGTCAACGGCGACGACCTCGACACCGTGATCGCCCGCTACACCCCGCGCACCGGGCACGTGCAGATCGCCGACGCGCCGGGCCGGCACCAGCCGGGCACGGGGGAGCTGGATCTCGAAGGACATCTGGAAAAGCTGCAGGCGGCGGGCTACGCCGGTCCGGTGGGCATCGAGTACAAACCGGACGGTTCCACTGTGGACTCGCTGGCCTGGCTGCCGTACGAGCGAAGGGGAAACTGATGAGCAGGATCGGGTTCATCGGACTGGGCGTGATGGGCACGCCGATGGCCGCGCACCTGGCCGCCGCCGGACACGAGGTGAGCGGGTTCGACCTCAACGCCGACGCGCTGGCCAAACTGGAAGCGGCGGGCGGCCGCGCGGCGAGCGACGTCGCCGACGCGGTGTCCGGGGCCGAGGTCGTGATCACCATGCTGCCGAACCACCCGCAGGTCGAGCAGGTCGTGCTCGCGCCGGGCGGCGTGCTCGACACGATCGCGCGCGGCACGCTGCTGGCCGACATGAGCACCATCCGGCCGGAGACGTCGATCGAGGTCGCGAAAGCCGGTGCGGCCAAGGGGATCCGCGTGCTTGACGCCCCGGTCTCCGGCGGCCAGGCCGGAGCCGAACAGGCCGCACTGTCCATTATGGTCGGCGGCGACGAGGCCGATTTCGCCGCGGCGAAGCCGGTTTTCGACACACTCGGCAAGACGGTGGTGCACGTCGGTCCGCACGGCGCGGGCCAGGTCGTGAAGGCGGCCAACCAGCTGGTGGTCGGCGGGATCTACGGGCTGGTCGCCGAGGCGATCGTGCTGCTGGAAGCGTCCGGAGTGGACGCGGGCACCGGGCTCGACGTGCTGGCGGGCGGTCTCGCCGGAAGCCGGATCCTGGAGCTGAAACGGAAGTCGATGGTCGCGCGGCAGTTCGAGCCGGGCTTCCGGATCGACCTGCACCACAAGGACATGGGCATCGCGCTCGCCGCGGCCCGGCAGTCCGGCGTGGCGCTCCCGCTGACCGGCCTGGTCGCGCAGCTGGTCGCGGCCGGGCGAGCGATGGGCTACGGCTCGCTGGACCACTCCGCGCTGCTGAAGGTCGTCGAAGAACTGTCCGGCCGCTCGTCCGAGGAGGTTTGACCATGGCCCGGGTCCCCGCTATGCAGGCAGTCGTCGACGTGCTGGTCGACGAGGGCGTCGACGTCGCTTTCGGCTGCCCAGGAGCGGCGATCCTGCCGCTGTACGACGCGATGCGAGGCCGCGGCATCGACCATCTGGTCGTCCGCCACGAAGAAGGCGCGACGCACATGGCCGACGGCTGGTCGCGCACCACCGGCAACGTCGGCGTCGCGATCGGCACGTCCGGTCCGGCGGGCACGAACATGATCACCGGCCTGTACACCGCGCACGCGGATTCGGTCCCGATCCTGTGCATCACCGGGCAGGCCGCGACGACGAAACTGCACCAGGAAGCGTTCCAGGCGGTCGACATCGTCGAGATCGCCCGGCCGGTCACGAAGTGGGCGGTCCAGGTGAAGGAAGCCGCGCAGCTGCCGTGGATCTTCCGCGAGGCGTTCCGGATCGCGCGGTCCGGACGGCCCGGCCCGGTGCTCATCGACCTGCCGATCGACGTGCAGAAGCAGATGATCGAATGGGATTCCTCGATCGACTCGGCGCTGCCGGTCAGCACGGTCAAACCGTCCCCGGCGCGGGTCGAACGGGCGCTGGACCTGCTGCTCGCCGCCGAACGCCCGCTGATCCTGGCCGGCGGCGGCGTCGTGCTCGGCGAGGCGAGCGACCCGCTGCGGCGGCTCGCGGAACGGCTCGGAGTCCCGGTCGGCGTCACGCTGATGGGCAAGGGCAGTTTCCCCGAGGACCACGAGCTGTTCGCGGGCATGGCGGGCATCCAGACGTCGCAGCGCTGGGCCAACGCCGCGTTCCTCGAATCCGACCTCGTCCTGGCGCTGGGTGCGCGCTTCGGCGACCGGCACACCGGCGAGCTGTCGGTGTACCGCGGCGACCGGAAGTTCATCCACGTCGACATCGAGCCCACGCAGCTGGGCAAGGTGTTCGGCCCGGACCTCGGCGTCGTGTCGGACACCCGGGAGTTCCTGGAAGCGCTGCTGGCGGCTCTCGACGCGCGCACCGCTCCGGCGCGGGACCGCGCGTGGGTCAAGCGGCTCGGCGACCTCAAAGCGGAGCTGCTCCGCAAGGAGGACTTCGACTGCACTCCGATCAAGGCGCCGCGGGTGTTCAAGGAACTCAACGAGTTCTACGGTCCCGAGACGTATTTCGTGACGGCGATCGGGCTGTACCAGATCTGGTCCGGGCAGTTCCAGCGCGCGCACCTGCCGCGGCACTACCAGGTGTGCGGCCAGGCCGGCCCGCTCGGCTGGGAGATCCCGGCCGCGATCGGCGTCAAGAAGGCCCGTCCGGACGCCGAGGTCGTCGGCGTGGTCGGCGACTACTCGTTCCAGTTCCTGGTGGAGGAGCTGGCGGTCGCCGCGCAGTACGACGTCGGGTTCGTGCTGGTCATGCTCAACAACGAGTACCTGGGCCTGATCCGCCAGTCCGAGCTGCCGTACGAGATGAACTACCAGGTCGACATCCACTACGACGACCGCGGCACGGACAACGTGAAGATCATGGAGGCCTACGGCTGCTCGGGCACGCGCGTCGAGGACCCGGGCGAGATCCGGTCGTCACTCGAATGGGCGCGGAAGGAAGCCGAACGCACCCGGCGGCCGGTGCTGGTCGAGATCATGATCGAACGCGAGGGCAACGCCGCGATGGGCGCCGCACTGGACGCGGTGCGCGAGTTCGAAGCGGCCGACTGACGGCGACCGGGCCGGGGCCTTCGTGCTCCGGCCCGGTTTCTGGTGCTAGCGCACGGGAACCAGGCCCGCCAGGGACGCGAGCGCCTCGGCGTCGCGGGTCCCCGGCGTCGCGTGGAAGACCACCAGCTGCAGCGACGTCGGGCCGGGGATGTCGAGTTTGTCGCTGTGCAGGTTCATCTCTCCGGCCTTCGGGTGCCGGAAGCGGACGAGGTGGCCGGTGCGCGGTCTGACGTCGTGCCGGGCCCAGAGCTCCCGGAAGTGTTCGCTGCGGGCGGCGAGGCCGGCGATCAGTTCGCTCGCTGCGGGGTCGGCGATGCCGGGGCCGAGCGCGGCGCGCAGGCCGGCGACGCCGTCGGCCGCCGTCTGGTCCCAGTCGCGGCGGAGTTCTCGTTCGGCCGGGTCGAGGAAGAGAGCGGCGAGGAGGTTCCGGCCGGCCGCGTAGTGGGGCGAAAGCGCCGCGGCGACCGGGTTCGCGGCGAGGACATTGGTCAGGCGGTCCTGGACGTACGCCGGATTCGCCGTCCAGGCGGAGATCAGCTCGGCGATGCTCGCGGGCACATGCGGCTCGGCTTGGCCGGCCGGGAGCGGGCCCGCGAGCTGGTGCACATGCTGCCGGGAGGGTTCGTCCAGGCCGAGTGCCCGGGCCAGCGCGTCGAGCACTTGTGCCGACGGGTTCTGGTCGCGTCCCTGTTCCAGCCGGATGTAGTAGTCGCTGCTGATTCCGGCCAGGAGCGCGAGTTCTTCGCGGCGCAGTCCTCGCACGCGGCGCCGGCCGTTGTCCGGCAGCCCGACGTCGGCGGGGGAGATCCGCTCGCGGCGGGCGCGGAGGAAGTCGCCGAGGAGGTTGTCCACGAGGACAGTTTATTCGATTCATTGAGTGCTGTACTGTTGCGGCTGTGCTGATCTCAGAGACCCGAGAGCTGGCGCTTGCCCGCCTTGGCCGGGCGCTGGCGGATCCGACGCGCTGCCGGATCCTCGTGGCGCTGCTGGACGGTGTCGTGTATCCGGCGCAGCTGGCTTCGCGGCTGGGGTTGAGCAGGTCGAATGTCTCGAACCATCTCGCTTGCCTGCGCGGGTGCGGGCTGGTGATCGCGACCTACGAGGGGCGGCAGGTCCGGTACGCGATCGCCGATCCGCATCTCGCGCACGCGTTGTCGGAGCTGACCCAGGTGGTTCTGGCTGTCGCGCCGACGGATGCGTGTGCCGAGGAGACTCGGGCAGCGCGATGACGGATTGCTGCTCGGGTTGCCAGTCGGAGCCGCCGGTGGACAGCCGCGGCGTCCCTTCGCGTCCGGATGCCGCCCGGCGGGCGGTCTTGCACCGGCGAGTGCGATGGCTGGTCGCCGGGACCATCACGTACAACGTGGTCGAAGCGATCGTCGCGGTCTCGGCCGGGACGATCGCTTCCTCGTCCGCGCTCGTCGCCTTTGGGCTCGACTCGGTGGCTGAGGTGCTGTCCGCCGTCGCGGTGGCGTGGCAGTTCGCCAGCGCGGATCCGGAGCGCCGGGAGCGGGCCGCGTTGCGGGTGATCGCGGTGTCGTTCTTCCTGCTGGCGGCTTATGTGACGGTCGATTCGGTGCGGTCGCTGTTCGGCAGCGAGGCTTCGCATTCGACAGTCGGGATCGTGCTTGCCGCAGTGTCTTTGGTGGTGATGCCGGTGCTTTCGGGTGCGCAGCGCCGAGCCGGCCGGGAACTCGGCTCCGCGAGCGCGGTCGCCGACTCGAAGCAGACGCTTCTCTGCACCTACCTCTCCGGAGTCCTGCTGGTCGGGCTGCTGGTGAACGCCGTGTTCGGCTGGTACTGGGCGGATCCCGTCGCGGCGTTGGTGATCGCCGCGGTCGCGGTCCGCGAGGGGCTCGAGGCCTGGCGGGGCGAGCACTGCTGCTGATCGCGGGCCAGGTGTCGCTGGATGGCGCGCAAAGCCATGGCCATCGCGACGAATACGCCGATCAGCAGCAGCGGGGCAGCTAGGTCGCTCACCTGGGGGCCTTTCTCCGGTGGTTCGTTCAGGTCGGCTGAGCATGACCTGGTGCGGGGCCGGATTTCGCCGGTGCTCACGCTTCCTTGACTGCACTCCGGCCGATGTTGATGCCGTTCCCGCCGTCCGCCGATGCGGACACGTGTCCGGTAAGCTGTTCGGACACGTGTCCGGTTATGCCTGAGGGGTGAAAAAATGTCTGTTCTGACTGGGAAAGTCGTCGCGATCACCGGGGCGAGCAGCGGAATCGGCGAGGCGACCGCCCGGTTGCTCGCCGCACGGGGCGCGGCGGTGGTCCTGGGCGCGCGCCGCGAGGACCGGCTCGACGCGCTGGTGAAGGAAATCCGCGACGGCGGCGGCCGGGCGGTCGCGTGTGCCACCGACGTGACCCGGCGCGCGGACCTGGACCGGCTCGTGCAGCGGGCAGTCGAGGAGTTCGGCAAGCTGGACGTGCTGGTGGGCAACGCCGGGGTCGCCAAACTGGGGCCGGTGGCGGACGGGGACGTCGACGGCTGGTCCGCGATGATCGACGTGAACGTTCGCGGCGTGCTGCACGGGATCGCGGCCGCGCTGCCGGTTTTCCGCCGGCAGGGGCGGGGGCATCTGGTGACGACGGTGTCGACGTCCGGGCTGAAGATCGTGCCGGGGCAGGCGGTATACGCGGGGACGAAGAACGCGGTGCGGACGATTCTGGAAGCGCTCCGGCAGGAGTCCACGGACGGAGTGGTCCGGACGACGTCGGTGTCGCCCGGGTTCGTCCGGACGGAGCTGGCGGATTCGATCGACGATCCGGCGGAGCGGGAGCAGGTCCGGTGCCGGGTCGAGGAGTTCGCGCTGGCTCCGGAGGCGGTGGCGCGGGCGATCGCGTTCGCGGTCGAGCAGCCGGACGAGGTGGAGATCGGGGACATCACGATTCGGCCGGCTGTGCAGAATTAGCGGCGGGGTGGAAGTTTCGGCGTGATTCGTGCTGTTCGGGGGTTCTGGGGTGTGCTGGTTCGGCCGGTGCTTGGTGCCGGTGTGCGGGCGGCGGTCTCGCGTCGCTGGTCTGGGCTGTGCGGTCGGTTTGCAGGGGGAATTCGCGGGGGTGTGGGGTCAGGTTTGGCGTGGCCGTTGCCGTCGGAAGCCCGGTGTGGCGGGGAATTGCCGTTGGGTTCGGTAGCCCAGGCTGTTCCCCGCCCGCCGGTTCCCGAACTTCGGTGGGGCGGCCTGGTTCGGGTGGGGTTCAGAGGCAGGGCGGCTGGTAGCCGTCGATGAGGAGTTCGCGGAAGTCGAGGGTGTTGGGGGTCTTGCCGACGAACACCAGGCCGCGGGCTTCGCTCAGCGCGGAGGTGAACGAGTACTGCGGCTGGCCCAGTTCGGGGAGCCAGGTCCAGGCGTCGGGGTCGAAGGGGAAGTACTTGCGGACCAGCTGGCCGCCCGTCGAGGGGATGCGGGTGAGCCATTTGTCGCCGCCGCTCCAGTGGGAGGCGGGGCGCAACTGGACGTAGAGGTCGTCGTCGGCGCGGTAGGTCAGCCAGAATCCGGCGGAATGGCTCAGGTCGGCCTGGGCGTCGAACTGGTTGCCCAGCCAGACGACGGCCACGTGCCATTCGTTGTTCAGGAAGGCGATCTTCGCGGCGTAGTCGTCGCCTTCCGGGACGAGGAGGCTCCCGGTGGCCGGGACGGTCGTGCCTTCGCCGCTGGCCAGCCATTTCTGCAGCCGGTTGATCGACGGGGTGCTGCATTCGTCGTGCACGCTGGCACCGGCGGGTCCGGGAGGTGCGGCCTGTGCGGCCGGCGCGGAGAGCGGAGCCAGCAGCAGTACGGAAATCGCGGCGAGGACTGGGATTCCGGCCTTGGTCCGGCGAGATGCGGGCATGATTCGGAAGCTACCAGGGGGTTTTCCGTTCTGTCAGGGCCGATAGTCGGCTTCTGGGTTGCGGACTGCGCGGTGGTATGGACCTTTGTAGGAAAGGACCAGACCACTTGCGGAGGTGGTGCGGGCGAGGGGAATCGTGGGAGCGCTCGCCCGTGCCGCCGTGCCGCCGTGCCGCCGTGCCGCCGTGCCGCCGTGCCGCCGTGCCGCCGTGCCGCCGTGCCGCCGTGCCGCCGTGCCGCCGGAGAGACGGCGGAGGTGGCGACACGAGCCGTCGGGTCGACGGTCGGGCAGACGTGTTCATCGCGGACCGAGGTGCACGGCGGTGCACCGCGATCCGCGACTGAACGAGAACGCGGCTTGCCCCAGCCAGGATTCGGCTGCCGCGCGGGACTCGCCAAGCCAGCCACCGGCCGTTGGCAGGCGGACGCGATCCCGCGGCGCTACGGTGCACGATCGTCGAGCCCCATGCCGAGGTGCGTGGCTCGTCGGCCCTCGCACCGCACGGCACCGCCCATCAGACGCGGTGCCGTGCCGTAGGCGACAGGCAGTCAGGATGCCGTGGCGCGCGGCCGGTCGTGCCTGGGACCGCACGGCACCGACACTCAGGCGCGACAAGCGGCGCGTCCGACCAGCGTCCCGACGTGGCGGCGCGCGGCTGGTCAGGCGTGACTAGTTACCGCAGATGCCGCTCGCCATGAACGGCATGGGGAGGGCATCCTCGTCCGTGCCGTGCCGTGCCGTGCCGTGCCGTGCCGTGCCGTGCCGTGCCGTGCCGTGCCGTGCCGTGCCGTGCCGTGCCGTGCC
>NZ_JBSHAM010000067.1:0-45695 GCF_053611505.1 Amycolatopsis sp. NPDC054798
CGTGCCGTGCCGTGCCGTGCCGTGCCGTGCCGTGCCGTGCCGTGCCGTGCCGTGCCGTGCCGTGCCGTGCCGTGCCGTGCCGTGCCGTCAGAACAGCGGCCCGGGTGGGGCGTGAGAGGGCATGGCCTGGCGTGGGCCGCGGCACGGGCAAGGTGTGGTGAGAGGGCAGGAAACCTCCAAAGTGGACTCGTCGAAGAAGGCGGGAGCAGCTCAGAAGGGCGGGGCGTCGCCTGCAGTCACCGGAGCATCAGTGACCCAGCCGTTGCCAGAGAAGGGTTTCTGGCTGTCAGCTGACCGCGTGGCTTTGCTGACCTTCGCGGTGGCGTAGCGCAAGGACGGCCCCATTTCGTCGACTTGCAGCTCGACTACGGTTCGTCGTTCCCCCTCTCTCGTCTCGTACGAGCGTTGCCGGAGCCTGCCTTGGACAATCACCCGTGCACCGCGGGTGAGGCTTTCTGCGACGTTTTCCGCGGGGGATCTCCACAGACTGCAGCGGAGGAACAAAGGATCGCCGTCTTTGAATTCGTTCGTTTCGCGGTCCAGGAATCTGGGCGTGCTGGCGACGGTGAAGTTGGCTACCGCGGAACCGGACGGCGTGAAGGTGAGTTCCGGGTCGGCGGTGAGGTTTCCGATGACGGTCAGGACGGTTTCTCCGGCCATGGCGACGCTCCTCTGATCGGTGCGGGCCCGGGGGCGGGCGCCGCTTCGGGAATCAGGAGACCATCCGGGTACGACAGTTTCCGGGGATTCCCGGTCACTCCATCGGGTGGGACTGGGAAGCGTGCGAGCGGCGTGGTTCCCACCGTTCGGCTGTTGTCCGGAGAAGAGGAGGCGGGCAGCATGAACGGCATGGCCGGTGGGAAGTGGGGACGGGCGGCGGCGGTGGTCGCGGTCGTGGGGATTTCGGTGGCGGGGCAGGGGATGGCGGCTGCGGAAGCCGGAGCTGGGGCAGCGAGAAGCGGGGACGTCGCGGCACCCGGAGAAGCGGGGAGCGGGCAAGCCGCCAAACTCGGAGCGGCGAGGAGCGGAACAACGCTAGCCGAGGCCGGGGCGATGTCGGGAGGCAAGCCCGGCGATTGCTGCGGCGGGCCGTCGTCCTGGACAACGGGGGACAAATCCGCCCTCGGGACGGCCGCGGGAACTGCGAGCCCGCTGTGGTTCACCGTCGCCGGAGGCGTGGTGTCGGAAGTGTTCTACCCGCGTGCGGACGTGGCCAACATGCAGGACATGCAGTACATCGTCACCGACGGGAAGTCCTTTGTAGACCTTGAGCGCGACGCGACGGAGCATGTCGTTTCGATGCCGGACGAGAAGGCGCTCGAGTACACGGTCACGAACACCGCCAAGAACGGTCGTTACCGCATCACCACGACGTACGTTGCCGACGGAGTGCGGCCGACTCTGCTTGCCCGCACGCGGTTTCAGTCGCTGGACGGCGGTCAATACCAGGTTTACCTGCTGGCGAATCCGTCGATGGCGGGCGGCGCGGCGAACGACACGGCGGCCTGGGACGGGACTGGGCTGACGGCCAGCGGGACCGAAGATCTGTTCGGGGCCAGGACGACGGTGGCGTCGGCGTTGCGGGCCTCGACGGGGTTCGTCGCGCACGACAACGGATATTCCGGCGCCGCGAGCGATTGCCTGGTAGACTTGCGGGCACATCAAAGTCTTACGAATCACTTCGATTCCACCGATTCCGGCAACGTAGTCCAGTGTGGACAGATCCCGGTCGGGCAGGACACCACGTTCTCGGTCGCGCTCGGCTACGGGAGTGACGTCCGCGGCGCGGCGGCGGCCGCGGACGGGTCGCTGGCGAGCGGGTTCGGCAATCTTGAGCAGGCGTATCGGCGCGGTTGGGAGGAGTATGTCGGCAGCCTGAAGGCGGTGCCGCGCAGTGTGGCGGGCGACGAGCGGCAGCGGCGGGCGTATTACGTCGCGGTGATGGCGTTGCACGCGGCGGAGGACAAGACGCATCGCGGCGCGAGCGTCGCGGGGCTGGCCACGCCGTGGGGCGACGTCGTGAACGGCGACGTGCTCAACGACGGGTACCACCGCGTGTGGGGCCGGGATCTGTACCAGCAGGCGACCGGGCTGCTCGCGGCGGGCGACGCGGCGCAGGCGAAGCGGATGGCGCAGTTCCTGTGGTCGGCGCAGTGGATTTCCGCGCCCACGCAAGGCGACGGGACGACGTACCCGGCCGGTGCGTTCCCGCGGTACAGCCCGGTGAGCGGGGTCGAAGGCGCGACGCCGCAGCAGCTGGGCTGTTGCGAGCAGCTCGACCAGGACTCGGACGCGATCATTCTCGCCTGGACGACCGGACTGACCGACGCGGCGACGTATGCGCGGGTCAAGGTGACGGCCGAGCACATCCGCACGAGCGGGCCCGCGACGACCGAGCGGTGGGAAGAGCAGTACGGCCGGTCGCCGTCGTCGATCGCGGCGGAGGTGGCCGGGCTGGTGACGGCCGGGGCGATCGCGCGGGCGAACGGAGACCCGGCGGCGGCGCAGCAGTGGGAGTCCGCCGCGGACTCGTGGCGGGCGCAGCTCGACAGCTGGACGCGGACCAAAACCGGCTACTGGGGCGACCACACTTATTACGAGCGGATCGACAAGGGAACCGACCCGGACGACACGGGCCAGATCTGTTTCGACGAGGGGTGCTTCTACGAGCGCGACGTCGTCGACTTCGGGTTCCTCGACCTGGTCCGGCTCGGGCTTCGCGAACCGGCGGACCCGGCGGTCGCCGAGTCGCTGGCCCCGACCGCGGCCGCCCGCGACGGCAACGCGCCGATGCGGGTCACGACCCCGGACGGCGACGTCTACTTCCACCGCTACCCGCACGACAACTACGGCGAGAGCACCCCGACCTGCGCTGGCTGGCCGGCGAACGGACCGCAGCGGTTCGGGCGGCTGTGGCCGGTCCTGTCCGGCGAACGCGGCGAGTACGAACTGGCCAACGGGCGGCCGGCGGCGGTGTACGTGAAGTCGATGGCGGACGCGGCGAACGACGGCTACTTCATTCCCGAGCAGGTGTGGGATCGCGCCGACGTCGCGTGCTTCGGGCTGGGCCGTCCGACCGGGAGCGCGGCGCCGTTGATGTGGGCGGAAGGCCAGTACCTCCGGCTCGCGCAGAACATGGACGCGGGGAAGAACCTGGAGACTCCGGAGGTGGTCCGGCAGCGCTACGGCGGCTGAACCGCCCGTTCGCGACGACGGCCGCGACCAGGGCCAGCCCGAGCCCCACGCCGGTCAGCACGGTGAACGGCTCGCCGAACAGGACCGTGCCCCACACCGACGTGACCGGCGCGATCAGGAACATCAGGCTGTTCACCGCGGTCATGCCGATCCGTCCGACGAGCAGCCAGTACAACCCGTACCCGCCGAAGGTCGCCAGCACGATCAACCACGTCATGGCGAACCAGAAGTGCCCGGACGCGGGCGGCGCCGCGTTCCCGGTCGCCAGTGCGAGGCCGGTGAACACGACCGCTGAGGTGGCGCAGTGGACGGCCAGCGCGCGCAACGGGGGAGCAGGGACGCGAGCCCGGCGTTCGAGCACGGTCGAGGCGACGAGCCCGAGCATCCCGCCGAACGGGATCAGGTACGCCCAGGCCGGGGCGTGCGACGCGGCGTCGGACCAGCTGACCAGGACCACGCCGACGAGGCCCAGTCCGAGCCCGAGCCACTGCCGTCCGGTCGCGGCGACGCCGAGCAGCGGACCCGCGACCGCGGCGGCGACCAGCGGTTGCACGCCGTCGATGAGTGCCGTCGTGCCGGTGCTGACGCCCTCGCCGATGGCCCAGTAGACGGTCAGCAGATAACCCGACTGCGACAGCAGGCCGATCAGGACGTGCCTGCCCAGTTCGGGGGCGGGCAGGCGGCGCAGGAACGGGGCCAGCAGCAGCGCCAGCGGCAGGAAACGCCACATCAGCACGGTCGGCACCGCCGCGTCCGCCGCGCCGAGTTTCGCGCCGATGAACCCGGACGACCAGCAGGCGACGAACAGGATCGCCGCCCCTACTATACCGATCTGTTTACTCATGGCTCCGGACTATACAGATCGGTATACACTGGGGCCATGACGATCGACTGGACCCCGAAGGCGCACGCGGTGCTGACAGCCGCGTCGGAGCTGTTCTACGAGCGGGGGATCCACGCGGTCGGCGTCGACGTCATCGCCGCTCGCGCCGGGGTCACGAAGAAGACGCTCTACGACCGGTTCGGCTCGAAAGACCGGTTGGTCGTGGAGTATTTGTCCGCCCGGGACGCGCGCTGGCGCGAGTTTCTGGGCGAGTGGCTGGAGAAGGCCGGGATGGATCCGGGGGACCGGCTGGCGGCGGCGTTCGGCGCGTCCGAGGCGTGGGCGAAGAAATACGGCGGCAAGGGCTGCAGCATGATCAACGCGCACGCGGAGATCAGCGATCCCGCGCATCCGGCGTACGCGGTGGTGACCGAGAGCAAGCGGTGGATGCTCGGAGTCTTCGTCGAATTGGCTGAATCGGCGGGCGTTTCCGATCCGCACAAGGTGGCCGAACAGATCATGCTGCTGCACGAGGGTGCGGTCGTGATGGCGGGGATGCGGGTCGCGGAGAACGTCTTCGCGCGCGCGGCGGAAACGGCGGTGGGGCTGCTGGGCTGAGGCGTCAGCGGGTCGACCGGACCTTCTCGTAGTGCCGTGCGGCGCGCGCTCGGTTGCCGCAGGCCACGGAGCACCATTCGCGGCGCGGATGCGTCTTCATGAAGTAGAGCACGCAGCCCGGTGCGTAGCAGGCGCGCAGCTTCGCCGCCTCCGGGCCGCCGAGGAGTGCGATCGATTCTCGTGCCACGCGGGCTAATCCGGTGACGACCGGCGAAGTTCCGGGTGACGAACTCTCCTGCAATTTCCCGTCGACCAAGGTCAGCTGGGGGACGGGCAGGTGGGTCACGAGGTCGTTCAGGTCGCCGAGGGCGGTGTCCAGGTCGAGGATCGCGGGCTGCCGGTCGTCTGCGGTCGCCTGGGCGGCGAGGCGGCGGACGGCGTCGCGCAGCCGTCGTGCCAGCGCGAGCTCGGCGGCGGAGGACTGCCGCGGCCCTCGTTCGATGCCGACGTCGTCGAGCCAGGCATCGAGGTCTTCGCGGGTGCGGAGGTCGTCGTGGAGCCCGCTCGTGTCGGCCCAGACGGTCGCCATCAGGCGGACCGGCACGACCTCGTCCGGCAGCATCCCCATGGGCGAGACCGTATCACGGATGGAATGGGTTGCATCCGTGAGAAGCTGCTGCTAGAACTTCTCACGGAACATCACTGTTATATCCGTGAGAAAGGGAGGTGATCGCATGAGCCCGGCGATCCAGCGGGCCGAGTCCGGTTTCCACCCCGGCGAGCTGGCCGTCCAGCGCGAGGCGGGAGTCGAACGCCAGGCCGCCCGGTTGTCCCGGATGGCCGAACCCGCCGGGATTTCCGCGGGGATGGCGGGGTTTCTGGCCGAACGGACCTTCCTGGTCGTGACCGGACGCGCCGCGGACGGACGGCTGTGGACGTCGCCGGTCGCCGGCCCGCCGGGGTTCCTCGAAACCAGATCGGCCGCGACGCTCGCGATCCACGCCGCGATCCCGGACGGCGATCCGCTGCACGGGCTTCCTGCCGGGCAGCAGCTGGGACTCACGAGCGTCGAGTTCGCCACCCGTCGCCGAGTCCGGATCAACGGCAGCCTGGCGAGCGCCTCGGAAGACCACCTGGTTGTGGAAGTCGAGCAGGCCTTCGGCAACTGCCCGCAGTACATCCAGCAGCGCGTGCTCGCCCCGGAAACCGAATCCGCGCAACCAGTACGAAAGCGCACCGAACTAAGCCAGAGCGACACCGACCTGATCAGGCAATCGGACACGTTCTTCCTCGGCACGGTCAACCCCGGCCACGGCGCGGACGCCTCCCATCGCGGCGGCGCGCCCGGCTTTGTCCGGGTCGAGGGAAATTCCTTGTGGTGGCCCGATTATCCAGGCAACAACCTGTTCAACAGCCTCGGCAATCTCGCCGTGAACCCGGAAGCCGCGTTGCTCTTCTTCGACTTCGCCACCGGCCGGATCCTGCAGGTCTCCGGCGCCGCCGCGATCGAATGGGGCGAAGCGGGCCGCTCCGGCGACGACGGCTACACCGGCCGGATCGTCCGGTTCGAAGCGCAGCGCGTCGTTTCCGGCCGTCCGGTGGCGCGGCAGCTCGCCCACGCGCCGTATCCGCGCAATCCCCAGCTCCTCAAGTGAAAGGACCCTGTCATGACCGAATCGCGGCCCCCGTTCCCGCCGTTCGACCTGTCCGCCGCGCTGAAGAAGGTCCAGGCCGCCGAGGACGCCTGGAACACCCGGGATCCGGAGAAGGTCTCGCTCGCATACACGCCGGATTCCGTGTGGCGCAACCGCGATACGCACGTGGTCGGCCGCGCCGCCATTGTCGAGTTCCTCACCGCGAAATGGGAACGCGAGCAGGATTACGCGCTGCGCAAGGGACTGTGGGGATTCCGCGAGAACCGCATCGCGGTCCGGTTCCAGTACGAGAGCCGCGACGCCGACGGGCAATGGTGGCGCAGCTACGGCAACGAGCTGTGGGAATTCGCCGAGAACGGCCTGATGAGCCGGCGCGAAGCGTCTATCAACGACCGGCGCATCGAGGAAGCCGAGCGGCGCATCTTCGGGCCGCGGCCGGCGTCGGAGCACGGAGTCGACTTCCCGCTCTGGTGAATCAACAGCGGTAAATCAACTGCGGTGGAAAAGAACCCGGCCGGTCTCTTCCGGTGGTACCGGGAGAGACCGGCCGGGCCGGCGCCGCGTTCGCGGGGATGGGGGGAACGCGGGCTCCGCTCAGGCGCCGGTGCGCGCCTGCCGTTTGCGGGACACCAGCCGCCAGCCGACGGCGAGCACCACGACGATCGCCGGGATCGAGTAGAAAGCGATCTTCTCGGCTCCGTCCGAGAAGCCCATCAGCACCACGACCAGCACGAGGAATCCGAGCGTGGCCCAGCCGGTGTACGGCGCGCCGGGCATGCGGTAGCTGGGCCGCTCCAGTTCGCCGCGCAACGCCGCCTGGCGCATGCGCATCTGCGAGAACACCAGGGTCGCCCACGTCGCGACCACGCCGAGAGAGGCGATTGCGGTGGCGATGTCGAAGGCCTTCGACGGCACGATGTAGTTCAGGACCACGCCGAGCACGTAGGCCACCGACGTGAAGAGGATGCCGCCGTAGGGCACGTGCCGCGAGTTCATCTTGCCGACGAACTTCGGCGCTTCGCCCTCGTCGGCGAGCGCGCGGAGAATGCGGCCGGTGGAGTAAAGCCCCGAGTTGCACGAGGAAAGCGCGGCGGTGAGGACGACGGCGTTCATCACGTCGCCGATGCCGCCGATGCCCAGCCGCGAGAACACCGTGACGAACGGGCTTTCGCCGCCGTTGTAGAACGGCCACGGCAGCAGCATCGCCAGCAGCAGCACCGAACCGACGTAGAACACGCCGATCCGCCACACGACGCCGTTGATCGCCTTCGGCAGCACCTTGCGCGCGTCCTTGGTTTCGCCGGCCGCGATGCCGACGACCTCGATCGCGGAGTAGGCGAACACGACCGCCTGCAGCGTCATCAGCGCGATGCCGACGCCGGCCGGGAAGAACCCGCCGTGGCCGGTCAAGTTGTGCACGCCCGCGCTGGTGCCGCCGATGTTCGCGCCGGTGAAGACCAGCCCGAGCGCGGTCACCAGGAACACGACGATGGCGAGCACCTTCACGACGGAGAACCAGAACTCCAGTTCCCCGAACAGTTTCACGCTCAGCAGGTTGACCGCCATGAGCACGCCGAGCGCGATCAGCGCGGTGATCCACTGCGGCACGTCCGGCAGCCACTTGTGCACGTAGATCGCGACCGCGGTGATCTCCGCGATCCCGGTCATCGCCCAGTTCAGCCAGTACATCCAGCCGGACACGAACCCGGCCCACGGGCCGATGAACTCGCGGGCATACGTCACGAAACTGCCGGAGCTGGGCCGGTGCATGACGAGTTCGCCGAGCGCCCGCATCACGAAGTAGGCCGCGATGCCGCACAGCGCGTAGGAAAGAACCAGCGACGGTCCCGCTTCGTGGAGCCGCCCGCCCGCGCCGAGGAAGAGCCCGACCCCGATCGCCCCGCCGATCGCGATCATCTGCACCTGGCGATTGCCCAGTGCTTTCGTGTAGTTGTCGCCCTCTTTGGCGACCACTGTGGATTCCATGGTTGCGTGACGCTAGCGGTACCGGACCGGGTGACGCAGCACACCTAGGCTGGACTTAAGGTGTGCCGCAGATCACCGTGGAGGAACCGGGTGAATCGGGCAGAACCCGTTTGAAATCCGGAAAACCCGCTCGAGCTGCGCGGATGTCCACGGTGGACGGTCCCGCCGGAGACTTTCGGGCAGCCGGGGGCGGTCGACAGGGTAGCGGCGGCGGGGGAGCGCCCGCCAGGGCGAGGGGGCCGCCGGAACGGGCAGCGGCTGATCCACAGTGGACGGAAGTGTCCGGTGCACGGCGGGACGAAGCCCCCGCCACCCGGACCTGGCCCCCGCCCGGCGACTGAGCGACGCTGTCCGCCCCTGGGCCGGTTCACGGAGGAGACACGCCGGAACACTAAACTCCGCGCGGTGCCGACCCCAGATTCCGACACCACTGCACGCAAGCAAGCCGGCCATCGCTGGCTCATCATCGGGCTCGGGCTCCTTTCCGCGCTGACCGCGGTGCTGTTCATCGTCGCGCCGGTGAACACTGAGACGACGACCTACCGCTGGAACGGCGCGCAGGACACCGCGCTGCCGCTGTACCCGTACCACCCGGCCAGTCTGGAAGCGACCGTCCGGTGCGCTGACCCGGACGGCCTGTTGCTGGCGACCACCCCGCCGAGAGGAAAGCAGGGCGCGGAGCCCGTCGCCGGCGGGCTGGAGATCCGCGCAGTCGACGGCACAGTCAAAGCCGAACTCGGCGGCAAGGAACTGTTCCGCCGTCCAGCCGGCGGCGACTGCCGGCTGACGGTGCGCGCCGACGGCCAAGGCGCCACCGTCGGCACCGCCAGGACAACGGACAGGCCGATCGTCACCGGGCTGTACACCGAGCATCCGGGCACGGTGTCCGCGCAGATCGAACCGGACACCCGGTGGGTCAGCACGCCGGGCGCGCTCAAGATCGTGCTCGGCGTGGTGTCGTTGCTGGCGCTGCTCGGCATGATCGTGCTGCTGGTCCGGAGCGACCGGAAGGTCGCGCGACGGGTCCGGCTGCTTCCCCGGCGGGCGTGGGTGCCGCGGCCGGCGGACCTCGCCGTGACCGGGGTGCTCGCAGTCTGGTCCGTCGTCGGTGCGCTCACCGTGGACGACGGATACATCTCGACGATGCTGCGCGCTCGCGAGACGAGCGGCTTCACCGGCAATTACTTCCGCTGGTTCAACGCGCCGGAAGCGCCGTGGGGCTGGTTCTACGAGCTGTACGCGCTTCTCGGCCGCGTCTCGCCGGCCATGGTGTGGATGCGGTTGCCGTCGGTGCTGCTGGGGCTGGCGTCCTGGCTCTTGATCGACCGGCTGGTGCTGCCGCGCCTGGCCGGCCGGCCGACGCGGTGGACGCGCTGGGCGACGGCGGCGCTGTTTCTGGCCTGGTACCTGGCCTTCGACGTCGGGCTGCGGCCGGAGCCGTGGATCGTGTGCGGCTCGCTGGCGGTGTTCGCGCTGGTCGAGCGCGCTGTGGCGACCGGTGCGGTGACGCCGGTCGCGATCGGGCTGGTGGTCGCCGGGGCCACCGCGACGACGAACCCGCTCGGGATCGCGGCTTTCCTGCCGTTCGTCGCCGCGGTGCGTCCTCTTGTCCGTCTTGTGCGCAGGCGTACCGACCTGCGCCTGCTCGGCGCGATCGCGGTAGTCGTCGGCTCGGTGGGCAGCGCGCTGCTGACAGCGTTCTACGACCAGCCGCTGACCGCCGTACTGGAGTCGACCGCCGTCCGTCAGCAGATCGGCCCGGATCTGCCGTGGTACACCGAAATTTCCCGGTACACCACCCTGCTCGACCCGTCGGTGGTCGAGGGCGCGCTGAACCGCAGGGTGCCGGTGCTGCTGATGCTCCTGGCGATGGTGCTGACGGCCGGGCTGCTGATCTGGCGCCGTGCCCCGGGCCTGGCCGTCGGGCCCGCCCGCCGCATGGTCGTCGTCAGTGTCCTGTGCTTGGTCGTGCTGGCGTTCACGCCGACGAAATGGACGCACCACTTCGGTGCGCTGGCCGGGTTCGGCGCACTGGTGATCGCGATGCTGGTGCACACCGTCGCACGCGGAGCGCTGGCCTCGGTGTGGGCACGGGCGGGGACGCTGGGCTTGGTCGCGGCGACGACGTGGCTGGCCTGGTCCGCGCCGAACTGGTGGTGGATGCAGTCCGAATACGACGTCCGCTGGGGCAGGGACATCCCGACGGTGAAGGGCGTCCGGCTGGCAGATCTGGCCCTGGGGGCCGGGCTCGCCGTGGCTTTCGCCGGCGTGCTCGCGGGGGCTTGGCGGACCGCGAAGCGGCGGACCCCGGCAGGCCGGGCGCCGCGCTGGCTGCCGAGGTCCAGCTGGGTGATCGTCGCCGTGGCGGCCGCGACGGCTGCGGTCGAGGTGGCCGGGCAGGCGCAAGCGGTGCAGCTGCGGTGGAACACTTACTCCGTCGGCCGGTCGAACCTGGCTTCGCTCGGCCTCGCCGCGAGTGCCGGCTCTGCCGGAAACGCGTGTGGCGTCGAGGACTGGCTGGACGTCGAGCCGGACCTGGGCGCCGGGGTGCTCCGACCGTCCACGCCGGACTCGGCGGAAGGGTTCGCGGCGAACACCGCGTTCCCGCCGGATTCCCCGCCGCCCGCCCCGTACGGTTCCGGCCCGGAGCACCCGGCGTGGAGTTCCTACCGGTCGCCGTCCCGGACCGGCACGCTCACCACCGGGTGGTACGACCTGCCCGCCGACATCGCTTCGAAGGAGTCGGCACCGGTCGTGATTTCCCATGCCGGGAAGGGGAAAGTGCAGGTTTCGGTGGAGTTCGCGAAAGCGGACGGGACCGTCCTGGCGTCCGTGAAGGCCAAAGAGGACAACAGCGGGAAGTGGAGCGACGCGCGCTTCGACCCGCGCTGGCAGGCACCGGAAGCGCAACGGGTCCGGGTCGTCGCGCGGGACGAGGACCCCGGCGAGTCCGGCTGGGCCGCGGTCACCGCGCCCCGGATTCCGCGGCTGACCCCGCTGGCGAAGGAGATCCCGCCGGGCGAGCCGGTGACATTGGACTGGACCAACGCTTTCGTGGTGCCGTGCCGGACTCCGGCCGCCCTCTCGGACGGCATCGTGCAGCCGGTCCGCTACCGGTTCGCACCTGGGCACGACGCGCAGTCGCTGGTCGGGGTTTCCTACTCCGCGGACGCCGGCGGGCCGTACGTGCCGTTGTTCGCCGACGCCAAGGCCACCGAAGTGCCGACGTACCTGCGCGGCGACAAACTCCGCGAGCCGGTCGCGGTGTACCGGTTCGACTACCCGGTCGCGATGCGGGGACTGACCGTCGAGCACGGCACCCGGTCGACGTCCGGGCTGGCGGAACAGACGCCCGTGCTCGACGCGACACACGGAGTCAGCAAGTAGGCCGGACCGGAGAAGGCGGCGGATGCGGAGAAAGACGGGCGTCCGCCGCCTGGCACGGGGGGCGGCGGCGCAGGCGAAATGGCTCTCGGCGGAGGCGTCCGTCAGTCCCTCGGTGCGAGGCCGCGCGGGGACACGGCTCGGCCAGGCGACGGGTCGGACGCGATCGCCGGGCGCCCGGCCCGGTCGAAGGTCAACTTTCGCCGGGCCGGTCCCGGGTTCGCGGGCTCGGTGTCGTATTCTCGGCGACGGCCGGAAGGCAGCACGGCGAAATCGAAGGCGAATCGCACAGTTCGGACTTTGACACGCGACCGGCGGCCCCAGTCTTCAGCATAGATACAGTCCCCAGCGGCGTCCGAAGTGTTCTTCACGAGATTGGGTGGTCTTCCCGGTGAGTCTGCTTGTGTACCTGTTGGTGGGCTTGGCCGTGCTTGCCGTGCCGGGGCTGCTGGTGCAACTCGCCGCGGGCATCCGGGACAAGCTGTGGCTGGCCGCGCTGACCGCGCCGGTCAGCATCGGCGTCTACGGCCTCGCCGGTCTCGCGTCCGGCATTCCCGGGCTGTCCTACGGGGTTCCGCTCGCGCTCGCGGTGACCCTGCTGCTGTCCGCGATCGTCTTCGGGATCTCGTGGTTCCGCCGCGGCCGCACCGAGCCCGCCCCGATCGAGGAGCCGGACACCTCCCTGCTGCCCGCGCTGACCGGCCGCTGGCTCCTGGCCGCCAAGATCGGCGCCGCGGTGCTGGTGCTGGCCGGGATCGCGCTCGCCGTGCAGCAGTGGCGCGGCGGCCTCGGCAACTGGGACACCTACCCGCAGGAACACGACACGATCGTCCACATGGTGCTGGTCGCCTACATCGGCGACACCGGCCGGGCCGCGCCGTGGGAACTCCTGCCGATCGACCTGCTCACCGGGCACCCGGTGTCCTTCTACCCGGCCGGGCTGCCGCTGCCTGCCGCGTTGTCGTCCGTGCTGGCCGGCGGGCCGATCGTCGGCTTCAACGTGGTGACCGCCCTGCTCACCGGCCCGGCCTTCGTGCTCGGCTCGGCGGCGCTCGCGGCCGCGGTGTTCCGCAGGCTCCGCGCCGGTTCCGGCTGGACCGCCCTCGCCGGCGGGGCGGCCGGGCTGATCGCGGCCGGGCTGTTCCGGCCGGGCGTGGAGCTGCTGCACGACGGCGGGATCGCGCCGAACGCGGCCGCGATGAGCATGGCTCCCGGCCTGATCGCCGGGTTGATCACGGTCGGCGGGCTCCCCGGCTGGGGGCCGGGCTCGCGCTGGCTGCGGGCGATCGTGCTGGGCATCGCGGTGGCCGGGGTGTTCTCGGTCCATCCGAGCGCGGCCGCGACCGTCGGTCTCAGCGTGGTGGTGTTCTGGCTGGTCGAGGCGTGCACCAAGCGGGGCCGGGAGATCCTGCGCGGGCAATGGCCGGTGCTGCTGGTCGCGGGGCTGGTCGCCGCGATCGCGTCGGTGGGGACCCTGCAAGGTTCGGCGAGCCAGGCCACCCGAACCGGAACGTGGTCGCCGGACATCCCGCCGGGCCAGTTCGGCGAGGCCCTGCTGAGCAACCTGAAACTCGGCTACGGCGGTTATTTCGACCCGCACGGCATCTACGCCCAGCTCAGCGCGGGCCTGCTCGCCCTGGCCGGGGTGGTGGTCGTCCTGGTGCTGCGGCGCTCCTGGGGCATTGCCGCGATGTGGCTGTTCTGGCTGGCGATCGTCGTCGATTTCAAGGTGCACCCGCGGTCGGGCATCGGCTCGATGGTCGGTTCCCCGTTCTACAAGTCGTATGTGCGCATTCAGGCGCATATTTCCCTGTTCATTCCGGTGCTGGCGGCTATCGCGGTCGTATTCGTGACAGTCGGGATCGTCCGCCTGTTCGGGAAGCTGAAGAACCCGGCGGTGTTCGGGTACGCCCGGCGGTTCGCCGGCCCGGTTTCCGTGGTGCTGGCCGGGGTGGTGCTGGCCGGATACGTGGTCTACGCCTCGATTCCCTACGAACACCGCAATGCCGAGGTGCTCGCCAGCCGTTACGCGAAGCCGGAGTTCACCCGGGTCAACGACGACGACAAGCGGGCGGCGAAATTCGTCGCGGATCACATCCAGCCCGGCGAGCGGATGATGAACAGCGCCAACGACGGGTCGACCTACGCTTATGTCGCGGACCAGGTGCCGGTGGTGAACGTGGTCACCCTCGGCACGGTCGCCGAACCGGAGACCTACGAACTGCTGCGCGCGTTCCGGAACTATCCGACCGACCCGCGTATCCGCAAAATGGTGTTGTCGCTGAACATCGGCTACGTCTACGTGGACAGCCAGGCGCCCGGAATGGGCGCGGGGCCCGGTTCGCCGAACAGCTGGTACACCGCGCCGGTGTTCGAGCTGGCTCCGGGATTGCGGAACCTGGAAGGTCTTCCCGGGATTTCGGTGGCGTTCCGGTCGGGCACGGTGACGGTGTACAAACTGGACCGCGCGGCAGTGGCCGCGTTGCCCAACTGAGCGAACCCGGCGGTCCGGACCACTCGGCGGCCGAGGGCGCCAGGCAGTTCACCCTTGTGCCGTTCGGACGCTGACGCACCGGGCGTTTTCCGGATACGGTCGGTTCCATGGCGAAGGGCGAGGCCGTCGAACTCGAGGTGGGGGACCGGACGGTCCGGGTGTCCAACCCGGACCGGGTCTACTTCCCGGCGCGCGGCGAGACGAAGCTCGATCTCGTCCGCTACTACCTCGCGGTGGGCGACGGGATCGTGCGCGCGCTGCGGGAACGGCCGTGCATGCTGCACCGGTTCCCGTCCGGCGTGACCGGGGAGAAGGTGCACCAGAAGCGGGTGCCGAACGGCGCGCCGCCGTGGCTGGAGACAGTGCGGGTGCAGTTCCCGCGCTACCACCGCCACGCCGACGAGCTGTGCGTGACCGAGCTGGCGCATGTCGCCTGGGCGGTGCAGATGTCCACTGTGGAGTTTCATCCGTGGAACTCTCGCAAGGCGGACACCGAGCGGCCGGACGAATGGCGGATCGACCTCGACCCGATGCCGGACTGCGACTTCGGCACGGTGCGCCGGGTCGCGCACGTCGCCGAGGAAATCCTGGCCGAGCTGGGCATCCGCGGCTGGCCGAAGACGTCCGGCGGCAGCGGGATGCACATCTACGTCCGGATCGAGCCGCGGTGGGGGTTCGCGGACGTCCGCCGGGCGGCGCTGGCGTTCGCGCACGAGGTCGAACGGCGGGCTCCGGACGACGTCACCACGACCTGGTGGCGCAAGGACCGCGACCCCAAGAAGCTGTTCGTGGACTACAACCAGAACGCCAGGGACCACACGATCGCCAGCGCCTATTCGGTGCGCGGCGTGCCGGAGGCGCTGGTGTCGACGCCGATCCGCTGGGACGAGGTCGACGACGTCGACCCGCGCGACTGCACGATCGCGACCGTGCCCGCCCGGTTCGCCGAACTCGGCGACCTGCACGCGGGGATCGACGACGTGGCGTATTCGCTCGAGCCGTTGCTGGAGTGGGCCGATCGGGACGGGTTGGAGGCAGAGGACTCCTGAGCGAAGTCAATCGGGCGCCTGGCGTCATGGGGGAGCCCCCGCCGCGTCTCCCCGGGGACGGAGCGGAGGAGAGCACGATGGACAGTGCTGGGCAGAGCGATCCGCTCGCCGTGCTCTACCGCCTGCACCACCAGCTGCGCGTGCTGTCGCCGGTGCTGACCGTCGCGCCCGGGCGGCCGGAAACGAAAGTGATGCTCGACGGGCTCGCCGAGACCGTTTCCGAAGCGGCGGGGCTGCTCGCGACCGCGGAACCGGCCGCGCTGGCCGCCTTGCGGCAGGCGTTCGACCACGCCCGGGCGGGCCGGGGCAACGAGGCGACGTCGGAGCTGATCACCGCGTACGGACGGCTGTCGGTGCTGCTGCGCAAGGACACGCCGCGCCGGGACTGCGCGAACGAGCCGACCGTGCGGTGGCGTTCGAAGTTTTGACCCGCGAGGCGCCCGGCGTGCCAGGATGGCGGGCGAGAGCCGGCTGAGCCCGGGTGGCGCGAAAGCGGGAGGACCACGTGGCCGACATCCTCGTCACCGGCGGGACCGGACAGCTGGGCCGGGTGGTCGTGGAACGGCTCCGCGCCGCCGAGGTGCCGGTGCGCGCGCTGAGCCGTCGCCGGTGCGCGAGCGAAGGCGTCGAGTGGACGTCCGGCGACCTGCGCACGGGGCGGGGCATCGACGTCGCGGTCGCCGGGGTCGGCACCGTGCTCCATTGCGCGACGGACTACCGCCGGGAGGTCGAAACGGTCCGCACGCTCGTCGAGGCCGCTCGGTGGAGCGGGCAGGCGCCGCATCTGGTGTACGTCTCGATCGTCGGCGTGGACAAGATCCCGCTGGGGTACTACCGCGCGAAGCTGGCCGCGGAGAAGCTGATCGCGGGCTCCGGGCTGCCGCACACCATTCTGCGCGCGACGCAGTTCCACGCGCTGGTGCGGTCGATCCTCGCCGGCGCCGCCCGGCTGCCGGTGGTGCCGGTGCCGAAGTTCCGGTTCCAGCCGGTCGACGTGCGCGACGTCGCGGCGCGGCTCGTCGACCTGGCCCAGGGTGAACCGCAGAGCCGGGTCGCGGATTTCGGCGGGCCGGAGGTGCGGACGGCCGCCGAACTGGCGCGTGCCCTGCTCGCCGCGACCGGAAAGGCCAAACGGCTCGTTTCGGTGCCGGTGCCGGGGCGGATCGCGCGGGGATACGCGGCGGGCGCGAATCTGGCTCCGGAGCACGCCGACGGCGTGGTCACCTTCGAGCAGTATCTGGCGGAGCAGGGCAAGCCAGCCGGGCTGCGGTACCGCTGAGGGTTACGCGGCCTTGGCGCGACGGCGGACGGTGCGCTCCAGGATGCCGAGGGTCGCCTTGAGGGCGGATTCCGGGACCACCGGGAAGGTCAGCCGCTCCTTCCATTCCTCGGTGAGTTCCGACCAGTCGTAGTAGGACGTGACGCGGGTGCCGTCCTCGACAGGTTCCAGCCGGTAGCCGTAGATGTGGCGGACGTGCGGGCGGAGGCTGCCCTCGACGGTCCAGGCGATCTCCTCGTCCGGGACGAGCTTCGTGATGACCACCTCGACGTCGTACTTGCCCAGGGGCCGGTCGCCGAGCGCTTCCCGGTCCATGTGGACGACGAACCGGTCTCCGGCCTGCGTGACCGGCTCTCCTTCGGCGTCCATGAGCATTCCGGACGCGTCGATGTCTACGTGGCCCTGCGGGTCGGCCAGCACGGCGAAGACGGCGCTGGCGGGAGCCGGAACGAGCCGGGAGACCTCGATGCGGTCAGTGTCGGTCATGCGGTGCTCTCCTGGGGTCTCGCGGGTATTTATCATCGACCATAGCAGAAATAATCGATGATTAGCACGGTGCTGGCGATCAACCTACTGCTGGCGATCAACTCTGGACGAAGAAGTGCCAGCCGACCCACCACCAGGCCAGCACGAGCGCGATCCGGGTGGACCGCTTGCGCATCAGCGCGGCGAGGACTTTCGTCAGCGGCGGGATTTTCTTCGGGAACAGATGGCTGCCCAGCCACAGCAAGAGGGCGGCGGCCACGATCGTGCCGAAGCCGATTTCGGTGATCAGCCTGCTGCTCACGCCGTTCTCCTCGCCGCGGCGGCCGCGCGCAGCATCGCCAGCCCGGCGGCGACCCAGACGCCGAGCACAAGGGCTTGCACGACACGGTTGTCGAGCATCGGGTCGACGAGGTCGCTCATCGTCGGATGCGTGAGCGACAGTCCACCCTCGGCCTGTTCGTAGACGAACGAGACGAGTTCCCAGAGGCACCAGGAAATCGCGAGGGCGACCCACAGCCAGCCGCGGCGCGGGACCGGTTGCGACGGGAGCGAGGGGTCCCGCCATTCCAGGACCAGCGCGCCGATCCCGATCGCGGCGACGGCGAGGAACATCGGCACGGTCTGGCGGCCGAAGACCAAGGCGACCAGCGCGACGGCGGCGACCAGCGAGGTGCCGGGCAGCCGGGCCGACGGCACGAGGAGGGCGTCCGCGGCGGTGCTGTGCCGTTCGGTGAAGACCAGCAGGATCGCGGCGGCGAAGAAGATCACGCCGTCGGCGGGGGCACTGCGGATCCAGTGCGCGAGGGAAGCGATGAGGAGGGCGGCGATCGGGAGATCGACGGCCAGCCGGTGCGCCGGGTAGTCCGCCGCGTGCCGTTCGGGAGTAGCCATGCGACGCACCCCATTCCGTGCCAGTCCTGCTTGGGAGACAACACGAAAGAGGGCGTCCGGCTTCCCGGACGGGCGATCTTTCCGGGAGAACGGTCAGATCGGGCGGGCTTCGGCGGGGCTGACCGGGGGTTCGGCGGGAAGGCCGTGGAGGACGGCGGCGAGGATTTCCGCGCCGCGCACCACGCGGGGTCCGGGGCGGTTGAAGTACGCCGGGCCGTCGAGGAGCCACACCCGGCCGTTCCGCACCGCGGGCAGGTCCGCCCAGCCTGGCCGGGAAGTGAGGACGTCCAGTTCGGCTTCGGTGCGGTCCGGGGAGAAGCCGCAGGGGAGGACGAGCAGGACGTCCGGGCGGGCGGCGACCACGGCGTCCCACGTCATCGGTTTGGTGTGCTCGCCCGGTTCGGCGAGCAGCGGCGTGCCGCCTGCGGCCGAGATCTGCTCGGGCACCCAATGCCCGGCCGGCCAGAGCGGGTCGAGCCATTCCAGCGCGACCACCCGGGGCCGCGGACGTCCGGCGACCTGGCCGCGGACGGCGGCGAGCCGTGCGCGGAGTTCGGCTGCCCGGGCGGCGGCAACGTCCGGTACGCCGAGCGCGTCGCCGAGGGTCGTCAGGCAATCGAGGACTTCGTCGAGGGTGCGAGGTTCGAGGCTGAGCACGCGTGGTCCGGCGTCCAGCATCCGCACTGCCGCCGCGACGCGGGTGTAGGACACCGCGCAGACCTCGCACAGGTCTTGCGTGAGCACGAGGTCCGGCGCGAGTGCCGCCAGCTGGCCGACGTCGACCGAGTACAGCGACGAGCCTTGGTGGGACGCGCCGACCGCAGTGGAGATTTCGCGGCTGGTCAGGGTGTCGGAGTCGAGGTCGGCAGCGGTGACCACCGGCACGGACGCGATCTCGGCGGGCCAGTCGCATTCGTGGGTGCGGCCGACGAGATCGCCCGCCTTGCCGAGGGCGGCGACCAGGTCGGTGGCGGCGGGCAGCAGGGACACGATCCGCATGCGTCCACGGTAGGTCAGGCAGCTTCGTGCAGCGCCGCCAGCAGCGAAGAAGCCCGGTGGTCGACGTCTTCGGCTTGGAGTTCGTTCGTGACAAAAGAGAACGACAAACCCCGCGTCGGCCACGTGCCGTGCCGTCCGCCGCCCGCGCCGGAGTGGCCGAACGCGGCCGGGTCGGCGTCGGCGGGGCCGTAGGTGCCGATCGGGTCGGCCAGTTCGAAGCCGAGGCCGAAGCGCAGCGGACGGTCGTTGATCGCGTCGATGCCCTCGGACCAGGTGCGCGTCGCCTGGGCGAGGATCTCGTCCGGCACGAGTTTGCCCGCGCGCAGGAGGTCGTAGAGCCGAGCCATGGCGGTCGCGGTGCCGACGGCGCCGCCCGCGGCGAGCGCCGCGCCGCGGTACTCCGGCGAGTTCATCGAGTCGCCCGAATCGAGCAGGCCGCGATACATCCGCTCGACGATCCGGCGGCGTTCCTCGTCCTGCAGGAACGTGCTGATCCGGTACCCGGGCGCGCGCCGCAGGGTCGCGACCGGGATCGTCGGCGGGGTGCCGAGCCGCAGGTCGAGGCCGTGCGGTCCGGCGAGGAGGTCGCGGACGAGTGCGCCCAGATCCTTGCCGGTGACGCGCCGGGCGAGTTCGGTGGCGAGGTAGCCGTAGGTGAGCGCGTGGTACGCGACCTTCGTGCCGGGAGTCCACAATGGACGCTGCGCGGCGAGCGCGGCCGCGTTCGCCGCGTTGTCCAGCATCGGGAGGTCGGGCTCCACGTAGGGCAGTCCGACGGTGTGCGACAACAGCTGCGAAACCGGCACGGTTTCCTTGCCCGATGCGGCGAACTCCGGCCAGTAGCGGGCGACGCGTTCGCCCGGATCCAGCTTTTCCTGTGCGGTCAGCATCGCCAGCACGGTTGCGACCACGCCTTTCGTGCCGCTGAACAACACGGCCCGGGTGTCCTCGGTCCACGGCACGCCGTCCGCCGCCGAACCGCCCCACAGCTCCACCACCGGCGCGCCGTCGCGGAACACGCTGAACGCGGCTCCACCGGTGGTCGCCTCGATGATGTCGCCGAACACTTCCCGAACGCCCTCGTAGCCGGGCTCTACTGCACCGTGAACGGTCATGATCGGCTCCTCACAGCCTCGGCGTCGTCGCGAGAAGTTCGCTGGTGTACTCGTGCGACGGGGAGTTCAGCACCGATTCGACGGTGCCCTCCTCGACGATCTCGCCGCCCCGAAGGACCGCGATCCGGTCCGCCACCTCCGGCGCGAGGGCGATGTTGTGCGTCACGAACAGCATCGCCATGCCGAGTTCCCGGCGCAGTTCGCCGAGCAGTTCCACGATGGTGGCCTGGACGGACACATCCAACGCCGAGGTGACCTCGTCGCACACGAGGACGTCCGGCGTCGTCACGAGCGCGCGGGCGATCGCGGCTCGTTGGCGCTCGCCGCCGCTGAGCTGGTCCGGCAGCCGGTTCGCGAGGTCTGCCCGCAGGCGTACCCGGTCCAGCGTCTCCGCGACCCGTTCGCGCCGTTCGGCGCGGGACAGGGAAGTCAGGCGCACCAACGGAACCTCGATCGACTGCGCGATCGTCTTGCGCGGGTTCAGCGACGAGAACGGGCTCTGGAACACGTACTGGATCCGCCGCAGTTCGTCGGTGCTGCGCTGCCGGGCCGCCGGAGCCAGCGGAGTGCCTTCGAGCGCGACGGTGCCGGTGAAACCGCGGTTGAGCCCGGCGATGCACTGCGACAGCGTCGTCTTCCCGGAGCCGGACTCGCCGAGCAGCATCACGCTTTCCCCGCGCGTCACGGCGAGGTTGATGCCGCGCAACACCCTCTGCGACCCGTAGGACATCCGGATGTCGCGCGCGGCCAAGACCGCGTCGTCCGGCGGGGGAGCAGCGGCGGGCTCCGCGCCGAGATCAGGCACCGCGGCGAGCAGCCGTTTCGTGTACGCGTGCTTCGGTCGCCGCAGCACCTCGTCGGCGACGCCGCATTCGACCAGGTTTCCTTGGTACATCACGGCAACACGGTCGGCGAGCTGCGCCACGACGGCGAGGTCGTGCGTGATGTAGAGCGCCGCGACACCGTGCTCGGACGTCAGCCGCCGGACTGTTTCCAGCACCAGTGCCTGCGTCTTCACGTCCAGGCCGGTGGTCGGCTCGTCCAGCACCACGACGCTCGGCCGGCACGCGAACGCCATCGCGATGCCGACCCGCTGTTGCTGCCCGCCGGAGAGCTGATGCGGGTATCGCCGCTGATAAGCCTCGTCGGACGGCAGCCCGACCTCGGCCAGCACCTCGGCGACCCGCTGGTCGACCGCGCCGGGATACCCGTGCGTTTCCAGCACTTCGGCGATCTGCCTGCCGACCCGCAACGCCGGGTTGAGCGACAACGCCGGGTCCTGCGGGATGTACGCGACCGCACTGCCCCGCAACTGGCGGCGCGCGGCGTCGTCGAGCGTCAGGACGTCGACCGGTTCGCCGTCGCGCGGGTGCAGCACCACCTTGCCGCCGCCGGACACCAGCCCGCGGCGGAAGTGGCCGAGCGCGGCCAGCCCGGCGGTCGTCTTGCCGGACCCGGATTCCCCGACGAGCGCGAGGACCTCGCCGGGCGCGATCTCGTAGGACACCGAATGCAGCACCGGACGGCCCGCCGCGGTGCGCACGGCCAGTCCGGTCACCTCCAGCGCGGTCGTCATGCTCGTGCCTCCCGGGTCCGCCCGGCCGCGGCCGAGGCGAGCGAGTCGGCGACGAGGTTCGTGCCGACGGCCAGCACCGCGATCGCGGCCACCGGGAGCAGCACGCCCCACGGCTGCACCACGAGCGCGATCCGGTTCTCGTTGATCATCAGGCCCCAGTCCGCGGTCGGCGGCTGGATGCCGAGCCCGAGGAACGACAGCGAGGCGATGTAGCCGATCGAATAGGTCAGCCGCAGGCCCAGCTCCACCATCAGCGGGCCGGTGATGTTCGGCAGGATCTCGCGCAGCAGGATCCGGCTGCGCGGGACGGCGTACATCTCGGCGGCGCGGATGTAGTCGTGGTTGCGCACCGAGACGGTCGCCTGCCGGGCGACCCGCGCGGTCCGCGGCGCGTGCGTCAGCCCGATGACCAGCACCAGCAGCCAGCCCTTCGGGCCGATCACCGCGATCGCCAGCAGCGCGATGACCAGCTGCGGGAACGACAGCAGCACGTCGTTGCCGCGCATCAGCAGACCGTCCAGCCAGCCGCCGCCGTACCCGGCGATCATGCCGAGCAGCGCGCCGAGCACGATGCCGAGCGCGGTGGCGAGCACCGCGTACAGCAGCAGCGTGGTGCCGCCCGCCAGGAACCGCGTGAGGACGTCACGGCCGAGGCCGTCGGTGCCCATCAGGCCGTCCGGTTTGAACGGCTTCCCGGCGAAGTCCGTGGTGCTGTGCCCGGTGATGACCGGCCCGAGCCAGGGGCCCAGCAGCGCCACGAGGATCACGACCCCGGCCAGCACCGCGCCGACCTTGGCCTGCGGGAACGCCCACGCGGTGCGGATCAGCCCGGCCGCGCGCGGCGGCGTTTCCGGGACGGCGGGCACCACCTGCTCTTCCTCGACCGCGGTCATCGCACTGCCTCCGTCCGGAGCTTGGGATCGGCGAGGATGCCGATCACGTCGGCCAGCAGGTTCACTACGATGTAGACCGCCGCGATCAGCAGCGTCACCGCCTGGACCACGGCCACGTCGCGTTTGCCGACCGCGTCGATCAGGGCTTGGCCGATGCCGGGGTAGCGGAACAGGAATTCGACCACCACGACGCCGCCGGCCAGCCAGGCCAGCTGGATCGCGACGACCTGCGCGACCGGGCCGACCGCGTGCGGCAGAGCGTGCCGCAGCAGCACCGTCCGCTCGCGCATTCCCTTGAGCCGCGCCATTTCCACGTAGCCGGAGTCGAGGACCTCGTTCATCGTCGCGCGCATCATCCGCGTGATGTACGGCGTCACGACGAGCACGAGAGTGAGCACGGGCAGGACGAGCTGGCTCGGTTGCGCCCAGACCGCTTCGCCTGGTGGTGTGAGCGTGACCGATGGCAGGACGCGGAACACCGTCGTCGCGAAGAGGACGATGAGCGCCACGCCGATCACGAACTCCGGCAGCGCGGCGATCACGAGGCTGATCCCGGACACCACCTGGTCGCTGGCCCGGCCGCGGCGCATCGCGCTCCACGTGCCGAGCGCTAGCCCGAGCGGCGTGGCGATCACCGCGGCGAGAACGAGCAGCACGAGCGAGGCCGACACCCGGTCCGCGAGCAGCGTTGTGACCGGGCCCTGGGTCGAGGTCGAGGTACCGAGGTCGCCGGTGAACAGGCCGCCCAGCCACGAGAGGTAGCGCTGCCAGACCGGTTCGTCGAGGTGCAGCTGGTGCTGCAGCGCGGCGATCCGCTCCGGGGTCGCCTGCTGGCCGAGGATGGCCCGCGCCGGGTCGCCCGGCAGCAGCAGCGTCGCGACGAACACCAGCAGGCTGACCAGCCACAGCACCACGAGGCTCACGAGCAGCCGTTTGAGGATCAGCCGGGTCACGCCGCGCCTCCTTCGGCCGTGCCGAGCCAGACCTGGCGGAACTGGTAGCCCGACAGCGAAATCCCGGTCCGGTCCGGCACCAGCCCGGCCACATAGGACTGGTAGGCGTCTACCTGGTCGACGAAGCCCCAGACGATCAGTCCGCCGCGTTCGTACTCGATCCGCTGTGCCTTTCGAAGCAGCTCGGTGCGCGCCTTCGGATCCACCGTGGCGCTCGCCCGGGTCACGAGATCGGTGAATTCCGGGTCGTTCCAATGGGTTTCGTTGTACGGGGCTTTCGGCAGCGCACCGGACGCGACCTGCGGCAGGTAATTGCGCGTGTACCAGAAGTCCTGCGCGAAATCCCAGGACAGGTAGTTCTCGCCGTAGAAGGTGGTGGTGTCGACCTTCCGGATCCGCACGTTCACCCCGGCCGCCTTGGCCTGCTGCTGGAACACCTGCGCTGCCTCGACCGCTCCGGCCTGGATCGGCGCGGTGACCAGCTCGATGTCGAGATTCGGCTTGCCCGCCTCGGCGAGCAGCCGCTTCGCCTCCGCGATGTTCTGCTTCCGCTGCGGCAGCTGCCGGTGGTACGCCGGGTCGAAGGGCGCGTACAGGTCGTTTCCGACCCGACCCTGCCCGCTGAGCACCTGGTTGATCATCTGCTCGCGGTCGACCACCAGGCGCAGCGCCTGGCGCACCCGGACGTCGTCGAACGGCGGACGGTCGACGCGCATCGTGAACGGCAGCCAGGTCCCGGTTTCCGACCGCAGCACCTGGATCCGCGGATCGCTGCGGAGCACGTCCACGAGTGCGACCGGGACCTGGTCGATGGCGTCCACCTGGGACGAAAGCAGGGCGTTGATCCGGGCGTCGTCGTCGGCGAAGTTGATGAGCGACAACCGGTCCAGGTACGGCTCGCCCGGCCGCCAGTAGTGCTCGTTGCGCACGAAGGTGCTCTGCAGCCCGGCGGTGAAGGTGTCGGATTTGAACGGTCCGGTGCCGATCGGGCGCTTGACGTCGAAGTCGGCCGGGACGATGCCGAGGCTGTACTGGCCGAGCAGATCGTCGAAGCCGGAGTTCGGGGAGGTGAGCCGGAATTCGACGGTCCGGTCGCCGGTGGCGGCGACCTCGCCGAGCATGGTCAGCCCGGCCGCGCCGCTCTTCGGGTCCTTCGGGTCGGTGATCCGGCGGAAGGTCGCGACGACGTCGGCCGGGGTCACCGGGCGGCCGTCGTGGAAGCGGATGCCGGAGCGCAGCACGGCGGTCCAGGTGCGCGCGTCCGGCGAGGGCTTCAGCGATTCGGCCACCAGCATCTGGAGCCGGTAGTCGTGATCGCGCAGCAGGAGCGGTTCGTAGAGGTTGAGCACCCGGGCGATGTCCGGGTTGGTGGCGGGGATGTGCGGGTCGAGCGTGTCGGACGCGCCTCCGCCGGTGACGCCGACGCGGAGGGCGCCGCCTCGTTTGGGCGGCCCGGAGGGGACGGCCGCGGCGACGGTGGAGCCGCAGGCGGCCAGCAGGGGAGCGGCGCCGGCGAGCGCGGCCCCGGCGACGGCTGCGGTGAGGAATCGGCGGCGGGAAACGTTGGTCGGTTTACATCGGGCTTCCATGGGTGACTTTCGAGCGGGTGTCGTGAGCGGCAATCCCGGTGAGCACCGGGATTGCCACTCACGACACGGTGGGGGGAGGGGATCAGGCGATGGCGCGTCCCGCGTAGTCCGGGACCGGGGCGAGGTGCGTGTCGAGCGCGGTGGCGATTTCGGCGGGGAACGGCGTCGCGCGGCCCCCGGAAACGTGCAGGCACAACAGCTCTTCGGTGGCGACGAGTTCGCCGCCGACGCGCATTTCGTGGCACAGCCGCACCTTTTTCGCGCCGACTGAGAGCACGGAGGTAGTCACGTCCAGTTCGGCGTCCGCGCCTACTTCGCGCAGGTACCGCACATGAGCCTCCACTGTGTACAGCGACGCCCCGGTTCTTTCGCGGTAGCCGGGACCGAGGCCGACGATGTCCATCAGCGCGGTGGTCGCGTCGCCGAAGACGAGCACGTAATAGGGCTCGGAGAGGTGTCCGTTGTAGTCGATCCACTCCGGACGGACCCGGTCGCGGTACTCAGCCACGACGGGCCTGCCCGACCGCGCGCTGGATCGCGATGACGGCCCGGTCGCGTTCGGCGATCAGGTCGGCGATCGTCCGCCCGTCCGCCTCGTCGTCGCACCCGGCGACCACGGCGTCGCGGAGTTCCTTGGTGAGTTCCGGCGCTTCGAGCCGGGTCCACGGCGACTTCAGCGACGGTCCGAAGTGGTCCAGCATGTGCGCCATCCCGCCCTCGCCGCCCGCGAGGTGGAAGGTCAGCATCGGGCCCTGGACCGGCCAGCGCAGGCCCGGCCCGTCGGTGATCGCGAGGTCGATCTGCTCGACCGTTGCCTCGCCGTTCGCGACCATGTGCAGGGCTTCGCGCCACAGCGCTTCCTGGAGCCGGTTCGCGATGAATCCGGGCACCTCGCGGTCCATCGTGATCACAGACTTGCCGACGCGCCGGTAGAACGCGGCGGCCTGCTCGACCGCCCACGGCGCGCTGAGCTTTCCGCCCGCGACCTCGACCAGCGGGATCAGGTACGGCGGGTTGAACGGATGTCCGACCACGAGCCGTTCGGGCGTCTTCGCGGCGACCTGCATTTCGGTCATGCCGTAGCCCGAGGTGGAGGAGGCGATCACGACGTCCGGCGCGGTGACCGCGTCGATGTCGGCGAGCAATTTCTGCTTGAGCGCCAAGTCTTCCGGCGCGCTTTCCTGTACGAAGCCCACGCCCTCGACGGCCTCCGCGAGCGTCGCGGTGACGGTCAGCCGATCGCGGCTCGCGCCTGGCTTGAGGCCCAGTTCGGTGAGCGCGGGCCAGGCCGCGTTGACGAGCCGTTCGAGCTTCTCCGCCGCGTCCGGCGCGGGATCCCAGGCGCGGATGTCGAAGCCCTGGGCGAGGAAATGCGCGACCCAGCCGCCGCCGATGACTCCTGCCCCGACGCACGCGACAGTGTCCACAGTGTCCTCAGGCATTGGCGCGCTCCTTCAACCCGAGGATTTCCCGCGCCCGATCAGGGCTGGCGATGTTCGCGCCGAGCTTCTGCACGATGTCGACCGCGCGTTCCACGAGCTGGCCGTTGGTGGCCTTGACGCCGCGCGCCAGGTAGAGGTTGTCCTCCAGCCCGACCCGGACGTGCCCGCCTAGCAGCACCGACTGCGCGACCCACGGCATCTGGTCGCGCCCGATGGCGAAAGACGCCCACTGCGCGCCTTCCGGCAGCAGGTGCACCATCGCCTGCAGCAGCCCGGGATCCGGCGGCGCGCCGTACGGGATGCCCATGCAGAGCTGGAAAAGCGGCGGCGGGTCGATCAAGCCTTCGGAGACCATTTTCGTGGCGAACCACAGGTTGCCGGTGTCGAAGATCTCCAGTTCGGGCTTCACACCCAGCTCCTGAATGCGTTTCGCGCCGGTGCGCAGCATGTCCGGAGTGGACACATACAGCTGGTTGCCCTCGCCGAAGTTCAGCGAACCGCAGTCGAGCGTGCAGATGTCCGGCAGGAGTTCCTCGACGTGCGGGAGCCGGTCGTGCGCGTTGACCAGGTCGGTGCCGTCGACCGGTTTGAGTGGGTCCTCGGCGTCGATGACGAGGTCGCCGCCCATGCCCGCGGTGAGGTTGACGACAACGTCCACACCGGACTCTTTGACCAGCCGCACCGCCTCGCGGTACAGCGCGACATCCCGGGACGGCGCGCCGGTTTCGGGCTCGCGCACGTGGATGTGCACCACAGCCGCACCGGCGTTGGCGGCTTCGACGGCGCTCTCGGCGATCTGCGCCGGGCTGACCGGGACGTGCGGGCTCCGGCGGGTGGTGTCCCCCGCGCCGGTGAGCGCGCAGGTGACGATGACCTCGTGGTTCATCAGGCTCCTTGGACGATCGAGCGGTCGATGAAGTCGTTCAGGTGCGCGCGCATCGCGCCCACCGTGCTGCCGGGGCGCCCGGTCAGCACCTGGATGCCGAGGCCGTCGATCAGCGCGGTGAGCTGGGCGGTGGCGGCCTCGGGGTCGGCCAGGCGGAACACGCCCTGCTCCTGGCCGGTGCGGATGGTCATGAGAATGGTCTGGTACCAGCGGTCGTAGGAATCGGTGTAGAGCGAACGCAGCCGCGGGTCGAGCGCGACCTCGTTCCAGACCTGCAGCCACACCGACCATTCGGCGCGGAGCAGGCCCTCGGTGGGGAGCTGGAGTTCGACCAGTTTCAGCAGCCGGTCGTGCGCGCCGGGCACCGCGTGCAGTTCGGCGACTTGGCGGTCGAAGGCGAGCTTTACGTTGCGGCGCAACGCTTCGTCGAGGACTTCGGTTTTGGTGGGGAAGTGGTAGTGGATGGCGGCGGTGCTGGTGCCGCACGCTTGGGCGATGTCGGCGATGCGGACCCGGTGGTAGCCGCGTTCGGCGATGAGCTGCCAGGCGGTTTCCAGGATTCGCCGCCGGGGTTCGGAGTGCGCGGGGTCGTCGGGGTCGCTCGCGGTTCCTGCCGCGGGGGCGGGGACGGCGGTGACGGTTTTGGCGTCGTCGCTGCCGTTGAGCAGCCAGTTCACGGTGACGCCGGAGTATTCGGCGACGCGGACCAGTTCGTGCGGGGAGAAGCGGCGGGCGCCGTTGAGGGCCTTGGAGAGTTTCGTCTGGTCCAGGCCGATGGCGGCGGCGAATTCTCGTTGGGCTACGGGCATGGAGCGGATCAGCTGGCGTACCCGGTCTCTCAGCTGTTCCGTTTCGTCCATGGGCGGAGACGGTAGTGGCGGGTTGCGAAAATCGCAACTTTGGGGGTGGTGGGGGTGTAACAGGTGAGGGAAATAGTTGTGTGGCAAGGAGTTGCGATTGTGGGTTGACTGGCGGATCAGTTGGTGGGGTGGGGTGCGGGGCTTGGGTGGTGTGGATGGATTGGTTCGCGGGTGCCGGGCGGGCTGCGCCTCCGGTGAGCGGTTCCACTCGCCGGGACGACGGCGTCCTGGCGCGGCGGATGATAGGAATGGCCGGTGACCCAACCGAACTTGATCGACGCCGCCGCGGACGAGGCTGTCACGCTCACCAGCGAGCTGATCCGCATCGACACCACCAACACCGGCGACCCCGAAACCCTCGTGGGCGAGCGGGTCGCGGCCGAGTACGTCGCGGAGAAGCTGACCGACGCCGGGTACGAGGAGATCGTCTACGTCGAGTCGGGCGGCAAGAACCGGCACAACGTCCTCGTGCGGCTGCCCGGCGCGGACCCCGGCCGGGGCGCGCTGCTGATCCACGGCCATCTCGACGTCGTCCCGGCGGACCCGGCCGAATGGTCGGTGCACCCGTTCTCCGGCGCGATCCAGGACGGGTACGTGTGGGGCCGCGGCGCGGTCGACATGAAGGACATGGTCGGCATGACGCTGGCGCTGGCCCGGCACTACAAGATCAACAACATCGTCCCGCCGCGCGACCTCGTCTTCCTGTTCGTCGCGGACGAGGAAGCGGGCGGCAAGTACGGCGCGCAGTGGCTGGTGGAGAACCGGCCGGAGCTGTTCGAGGGCGTCACCGAGGCGATCAGCGAGGTCGGCGGCTTCTCGATCACGTTGAAGGACAACGTCCGCGCGTACGTGATCGAGACGGCCGAGAAGGGCATCCGCTGGATGAAGCTGCGCGTGCGCGGCACGGCGGGCCACGGGTCGATGATCCACCGCGACAACGCGGTCACGAAGCTGTCCGAAGCCGTGGCGAAGCTCGGCCAGCACCAGTTCCCGTTGGTGCTGACCGATTCTGTCCGCGAGTTCCTGGCCGGCGTCACCGAGATCACCGGCTGGGACTTCCCCGAGGACGACATCGAGGGCGCGGTCGCCAAGCTGGGCAACATCTCCCGGATGATCGGCGCGACCCTGCGCGACACGGCGAACCCGACGATGCTCACCGCGGGCTACAAGTCGAACGTGATCCCGTCGGTGGCCGAGGCCGCGGTGGACTGCCGCATCCTGCCGGGCCGGATCGAGGCGTTCGACCGCGAGCTGGACGAACTGCTCGGCCCGGACATCGAGAAGGAGTGGATGGAGCTGCCGCCGGTCGAGACGACGTTCGACGGCGCGCTCGTCGACGCCATGACCGCCGCGGTGCTCGCGGAGGACCCGGGCGCGCGGACCCTGCCCTACATGCTGTCCGGCGGCACCGACGCGAAGTCCTTCCAGCAGCTCGGCATCCGCAACTTCGGCTTCGCACCGCTGAAACTGCCCGCCGACCTGGACTTCTCCGGGCTCTTCCACGGCGTGGACGAGCGCGTCCCGGTCGACGCGCTGAAGTTCGGCACCCGCGTGCTGGACCGGTTCCTCCGCTCGTCCTGATGCCCGCGTTCCGGCTCGCCGACGGCACGCCCCTGCACCTCGTGCGCAGGGGCGACCCGGCGGCGGCCGTGACCGTCGTGCTGCTGCACGGCTACGCGCTCGACCAGCGCAGCTGGGCCCGGATCGCGCCGGTGCTGCCGGACGCCGTCGAACATCCGCTGGCGGTGGTCAGCTACGACCACCGCGGGCACGGCGAATCCGGACGGGCCGCGCGCGGCACCGCGACGATGGGCCGGCTCGCCGACGACCTCGCCGAGGTGATCGAGGAAGCCGTCCCGCACGGCCGCGTCGTGCTGGTCGGGCACGACATGGGCGGGCTCGCGGTGATGTCGCTGACCCAGCGGCATCCGGAGCTGTTCGCCGCGCGCGCCGGCGGGCTGGTGCTGCTGTCGACGTCGTCCGGGCGGCTGGCCACCGAGGCGTCCGCCGCCTGGCCCAACGCGCTCGGCAAAGTCGCGCAGGACCTGGAAATGGTGCTGGGCGCGAAGCTGTACGGCCTGGTCCGCGAGCACACCAGCCGCGCGGTGAGCGCCGGGCTGCGCTGGTGGCTGTTCGGCGACGATCCCGATCCGGACCTGGTCGAGTTGACCGTGAAGATGATCCGCGGCAACTGGCCGCACACCATCGCGCAGTTCCGGCCCGCGCTCGACGCCTACGCGCGCGAGGCCGCACTGACGCTGGCCGGCGACCTGCCGGTGACGGCGATCGTGGGGGAACGGGACCGGATCGTCGCGCCCGCCGACGTCGAGCAGTTCGTGCGCGGGCTGGCCCAGGGGCACGCCGTGGTGCTGCCCGGCGTGGGGCACGTCGTCCCGCTGGAGGCCGCCGCGCAGGTGGTCCCGCGGATCGCCGCGGTCGTGCACGAGGTCTACCGACAACAAAACCTGTCTTGACAATCTGAGTGTTCAGCCGCAGGATGGGACGCATGTTTCCCGTTGCGGTGATCGAGGACGCGGCCGCGGCCGAGGTGTCGCTGGACCCGGTGCGCGCCCGGCTGCTGGCCGAACTGGCGCAGCCGGCCTCGGCGACGATGCTGGCCGCCCGCGTCGACCTGCCGAGGCAGAAGGTGAACTACCACCTGCGCGCGCTGGAAAAGCACGGGCTGGTGGAGCTGGTCGAGGAGCGGCGCAAGGGCAACGTCACCGAGCGGATGATGCGGGCGACCGCGGCGTCGTACGTGATCTCGCCGTCCGCGCTCGCGGCCGTGCAGCCCGATCCCGCGCAGTCGCCGGACCGGCTGTCCGCGCGCTGGCTGCTGGCGGTCGCGGGACGGCTGGTGCGCGACGTCGGAATCCTGATCACCGGTGCGGCGAAAGCGAAAAAGCGCGTCGCGACGTTCGCGCTCGACGGCGAAGTCCGGTTCGCTTCGGCGGCCGACCGCGCCGCGTTCGCGGAGGAACTGGCGACGACCGTGACCACTCTGGTGGGCAAGTACCACGACGAAAAGGCCGAGAACGGCCGCGCGCACCGGGTGGTGCTCGCGGTGCACCCGAGCGTGCCGATGGGGGAGGAAAACGAGCGTGGGTAAGGAATTCCGGGAGATCGACGTCGCCGAGGTGCCGGTGGAGCCGGAGGAGGTCTGGGCGGCGATCGCGACCGGGCCGGGGATCGACTCGTGGTTCATGGGCCGCAACGAGGTCGAAGGCGGCGTCGGCGGCGCGGTGCGCGGAGCTTTCGCGGCGTATGAGCCGACGCACGCGATCACCGCGTGGGACCCGCCGAACCGGCTGGCCTACGGCGGCGAACCGGAGCCGGACGGACGGCGGATCGCGTACGAATTCCTCGTCGAGGGCCGAGACGGCGGCAGTTCGGTGATCCGCTGTGTCACGAGCGGCTTCCTGCCCGGCGACGACTGGGCGGACGAGTTCGAGGCGATGCAGGCTGGCGGCGCGCTGTTCTTCCGGAACCTGGTGGAGTTCGTGCGGCATTTCCCGGGCCGGACGGCGAAACCGGTCACCGCGTTCGGGTCGGCTGTGGTCGCGGACTGGCCTGCGTTGTGGGCTGCGCTGGCTAAGGAAGTGGGCGTCGAAGAGCTGGCTGTGGGTGCGAAGGTTCGGCTGGCCGGCGTCGACGGCGTGGTTTATGCGCGGAACGACCAGACCGTCGGGATCCGGACTGGCGAGGGGCTTTTCTGTTTCATGCAAGGCTTCCGTGGTCCGCTGGTGGCGACGCACCACATTGTCGCGCCGGACGTGGACGTGGCGGCGGAGGAAGCCAAGTGGGCGGAGTGGATGGCCGCGCTAGGCTGAGCCCGCACCCGGCTTTCCGGTCAGCGGGATTGTGCCGGTTCGCGTTCGTTTATTGCCTAAGCGTAATGCCGGCCGGTTTGTCGGATTAGTCTTCCCCAATGCTGTAAATTAAAATATTATAGGTTCATAAATTCCCCATCAGATCGCGGTCCACATATTGTGTTCACCCGTTGTTAACTTGGATGTTCCTGTCTGGTTAACCATGTCCGGGTCACTATCATGCACCATGGCATATTCCACTCCGATGAGTGAAAATGTTGTGGTCGAACCGTCGGGAACTAATTGTTTCACCGGAGACAGTTCCGCGCTTTCCGGCCTTGACGGGCTCGAAGAATCGCATTGTCCGGATATTGCCGAACGGTCGGCCCGCAGAGTGCCGGAAGCGCGATCGGCGACGATGTCGCGATTGCTCTCCGCGCTGCTGCGCGAGGGGCTTCTCGAGCGGGAACCGGCCCGGGACCGCGGCCTGGAGCTGCCGATGCGGGCGGTGACGGCGACCGGGCGGCTTGCGCTTTCCGGGCCGGTGCGGTTCGGCGGCCGGGTGATTTCGGACCCGCTGGAGCTGATGGACGTCCTTGCGGCGGAAAAGCTGTGCGCCGGTGACGACGCGGACTGGGCCCGGCTGCGGGCCGAACTCGCCGACAGTGTCGCGGGGCACGCACTGGCATTGGCCGCCGCCGAGTTGTTTGCGGCCGAACTTCGCGACCGAGCCGATTCCCGCCGCGGAATCGGCTTCCGGCCGTTCACGACGCTTGTGTCCGCGCTGCGCAATTCGGGAGAGCAGGGTTCGCTGCTGGTTCCCTTCGAGCGAATGGTCGTCGAAGGGCATCCGTTGCATCCGGTCGCGAAAATGAAGGTGGGAATGTCGGCCGCGGATGCCATCCGTTATTCCCCGGAGTTCGGCCCGGAATTCGGGATGTCCCTGGTTTCGGTGACCCGGGCCGCGGCCGCCGGAGCGGCCGATCTGGACGCTTCGCAATCGCTGCTGCGCGAAACCTTTCCGCGCACTGTCGCCGCCGCGGCGGTGGAGATGCGCGCGGCGGGGCTGATCCCGGAACAGCGCGTGCTGATTCCGGTCCATCCGCACCAGCGTTTTCGCGTTCTGCCGGTGCTGCACGCGGACGCGATCGCCGACGGCACCGTGGTGCCGCTGCGCACCCGGATTCCGGCGCGCCCGCTGATCTCGGTCCGGACCCTGTCGGTGCGCGAGACCGCGGCGAGCACGGGACTGCACGTCAAGACCGCACTGGAAGTGCAGCTCACCAGCGCCGTCCGCGGGGTCTCGCCCGCCGCTGTGCACAACGGCCCGCGGCTGTCCGCCCTGCTCGAACGGATCGTCGCGGCAGATCTGGACCTGTCGCTCGGCACGCCGGACGGGCGGCCCCGGTTCGCGGTGCTGCGCGAGCTCGCCAGCGTCGCGTATGTGCCGCCGGACGACCGGAGCGCGGGGCCGGCCTGCGCGGTGACAGCCACCGCGCAGGCTCGGCGGCGTTCGCTGGCCGCTGTCCTCCGTGAAGACAGCGAAGACCTGCTCGGCCCGGAAGAACTGTCGATGCCGATCGCCGCTCTGTTAGCGAAATCGCCGTTGACCGGCGCGAGCCTGCTCCACGACCTGATCGCCGAGCTCGCTTCGGCCACTGGTGCTCCGCCCGGCGAGGTGGCGCGGCAGTGGCTGAGCGAGCACGTGGAGCGTTGTGTCCCGCCGGTGCTGACCCTCCTGGTCCGCTACGGCATCGCGCTGGAACCCCATCCGCAGAACACCGTGCTCGTGCTGAAGGACCAGTGGCCGCACCGCGTTCTGCTCCGGGATCTGGGCGCCGCGCGCGTGCGGGACTCCCGGCTGGCCCGGCGTGCCCTGGCCGGCGAGTTCCTTCCCGGCTCCGCTCTGCTCGCACACGACACCGCGGCTCTCCGCGCCAAGCTGTACTACCCGCTTTTCGGCCACCACCTAGGAGAAGTCGTCGCCGAACTGGCGAACGCGTGCGGAGGCGCGGAAGACCGGCTGTGGCCGGTGGTGGGGGAGTGCGTCCGACGGACGTTCCATCGGCTCGCCACGTCCGCTTGCTGCCCAGAGGAGGCCGAAGACGCCAAGGCGGACGCCGAGGCGCTGCTGAGCGGCCCGTGGCAGCACAAAGCGCTGCTGACGATGCGCTTGAAGGAGCTTGTCACCGACCAGCGGTACGTCGAGGGGCCGAATCCGCTCGCCGCTCCCGCCGCGGAACCGGATCCGCCGGATCTCAACGAGGCAGAACGGGAAATGCTGGCCTGCCTGCGAGAGAGCCGGCCCGAACTGGTGAAACCGTGGCTCGGCGAACTCGCCGGCGCCAGGCGGAGCACCCTCAACGGCGCCTGCGGCGCGCTGCTGCGCGAACGGAAAGCGTTGTCCGCCAAGCGGATCACCGAGATCGACCTGCCCTTCCCCGGAGTGCCCCCGGTGTCCACGGTGTCTTCGGAGATCCTCGACTCGCTGGGGCCCGGGACGCTGCGGCGCACGGGACGGCTGATCTGCGCGACCCTGCCGTCGGGGCGGAAGCTGGCGGCGGTGTGCGAGGCGGAGAGCGGGTTCGGGGCCACCGAGGTGACGAGCCCCGTCGTGGTGAGCGACGGCGCCGGTGTCCGCGCGCTCGAACGCCCTGAGCACCTGATCGACGCCGTCTCGTCCGCCGACGAGATGGACTGGGCCGCTCTCCACGACGATCTCGTCGACTCCGCACGCAACCTGGCCCTTTCCCGCGCCTGCGTCCGGCACCGCCTGCCCTCGCACCGGATCGCGACGGCGGCGAAGCGGCGCGCCGCTTCCGACCTCACTCTCGACCTCGATGCCTCGTGCACGGACGGGCACACGATCCATCTCTGCCCGAGGGTGCGCCGCGGCTTCACCCCGGCGGACTCTCTCGCCTACTGCCCGGAGAGCGCCGACACCGTCGGCCTCGCCTTCGTCGCGGTGCGCAAGGATTCCGTGCACTCGACCCCCGATCCGTCGGGTGCGTCGGTGGGGACGATCGTGGCCGACCACTTTCCCGCGATCGCGGCGCGCGCCATCGAGGGGCTCGCCGCCCGCGGGCACGCTCCCGCCGATTACGAGCTGATTCCCGTGCACCCGTGGCAGGCGAGGACGAGACTGGCCGCCGAGTACCCCGGGGAACTGGCCGCGGGTGCCATTGTCCCGCTCCCCGAAGCTCAACTGGCCTGCCGACCGACCGTGTCGGTGCGCACCCTCGTCACCGCCGCCGCGGGCAGGCACGGGCGGCGGCTGACGGTGAAAACCGCGCTCGACGTCCAGCTCACCTCCCGGCACCGCACGATCTCGCCCGCCACCACCGACAACGGCCCGCGGATGAGCCGTCTCCTGCAACGTCTGCTGGCGGACGACCCCAGTACCCGCGGCAAGGTGGTCTGCGTACCGGAATTGGCCGGCATCGCGTTCTCCCCGGCGGGAGAAGAGCCGGTCAGCTCCCGGGAACGCGGCCTTTCCGCGTTGCTGCGAGCCGATCCCGCCGACTGGACGGTCCCCGGCGAGATCGTCCTGTCCGCGTGTGCGCTGCGCGGAGTGTCGCCGCATCCGGAAGGAACCGTTCTGGCGGAGCTGGTCGAGGAACGCTCGCGCCGGTCAGCGGTTCCCGTCCGCGCGGCCGCGCTCGAGTTCTTCGAGCGATACGCGGACCTGATGCTCACCGCGGGACTGCCTTTGCTGTGGCGGTACGGCATCGGCCTGGAAGCCCATCTGCAGAACACTCTGCTGGTGGTCCGCGAGGGCCTGCCGGTCCGCGTCCTCGTTCGCGACTTCGGTGGGATCCGCGTGCACACGAGCAGGATGCGCGAGGCGGGAATCGGCTTCGTCCCGCATCCCGGGTCAATCACTTTCACCGACGACATCGACCACGTCCGCAGGAAAGTGTCGTACGCGCTGCTGCAGGCCAACATCGCGCACGTGGTGGCGATGTTCGCGGCGACCTGGGCGCTGCCCGGAGAACAGCTGTGGTCGACCGTTCGCGCGAGGATGACTGGTCTGCTGTCCGGCCTGCCCGAGAACTTGCTCGCCAGGGCGTCCGCGGACGTGGCGTTTCTGCGGACGTCCCATCTTCCGCAGAAGGCGTTCGGGCTCATGCGGTTGCTGGCGGCCGACCACGACATCTACCTGCCGCAGGCCAATCCTCTGCACCGCGCGGGCGACCCTGCGCCATGACCACGGCCGCACGGCTGCCCCTGCGCCTGTTCCTGGCCGGCACGCTGGCTTCGCGGATCGGCGACACCGCGGATCTCGTCGCGCTCAACTGGTACGTGCTCGAGCAGACCGGTTCGGCCACCGATCTCGCGACCGTGAATGTGCTGCGGCTGGCGCCCATCCTGCTGTTCTCCGCGCCGGCGGGGTGCCTCGCCGACCGCTTCGACAAGCGACGGCTCCTGGCGTGTCTGCGCACCGCGCTTTTCGTCTCCACCCTGTGCCTCGCCTGGATCGTCACCGCCGGCGGCCCGCTCTGGCTCCTGTGCGCGGCGGTCTTCCTGCGCGCCTCGGCGGGCAGCGCCGAACTGGTGCTGAGACAGACGCTCTTGCCCTTGCTGCGAGGTCCGCGGCCGCTCACCGCCGCGGTCGCGATGCACTCCGCGTGCCTGAACACGGCGATGATCCTCGGTCCCGCGGCCGGCGCGCTCGCACTGGCGACCGGCTCGGTCCCTGCCGCGTTCTGGTTCAACGCGTTCTGCACCCTCGTCGCGCTCTGCTGCCTGACTGTGCTGCCGGACCAGCCGCCGTCGCCGCCCCAGCCGGAAACGGAGCGGCGGTCGGTGTGGTGCCTGCTCCGGGAAAACCCGGCGATGCGCCGCCAGATCGCCCTCGCGATGGGCCCGATGCTGTTCGCTTTCCCTTACACCGCCATGATGCCGCTGCTGTCGAAAGACTTGTTCGACGGCGGTGGCAGCACCGCGGCCCTGCTGCTGACCTGCGGCGCGGCGGGAGCACTGGCCGCGTCGGCGACGATGTCCCGGCACCCGCCGTCGAATCCAGCACGGCTGGCCGTGCTGGGCGCGGTGCTCTTGGGCGTCGCGTTGCTGGCCCTGCTGGTCCCGAGCGGTTTCACCGGAAAGGCGGCAGCTGTCGGCGCCGGCGCGACCATGGTGGTCGTCGGACTGGTCGGGCAGTGCTACCGCACCGCCAACCGGGCCGCGATGCAGGCGGCCGCGCCCGGCGAGCTCCTCGGCCGCGTCATGGGCATCGCGAGCACGGACCGGGCGATGATCCCGGTCGGCACGGCGGTGCTGGGGCCGTTCGCGGAGCTCGCGGGCACCCGGGCGATGGTCGCGTTCATGGGCGTCGGCTGCGTCGTGACCACTTTGCTGACGACCAGGATCAACCGAAGCCGGGCGGGGAGGACGTGATGCCGGGAGGCACCGAAAACCGGCTCCGACGCGGAACGAGTGGCCTTGCGTCGTGGCGACCGCATGCCCGCGGCATCCGATTCAGGCGCGGACGTAGCGCAGCAACGCGACACCGCTCCCGAAGATCCGGCTCTCCGCCAGGGTGTAGCGGTCCACCGAGAACCCGGCGTCGAACAACGGCGCACCGGAGCCGATGACGACCGGGTTCAGCTTGAGGTGGATCTCGTCCACCTCGTCGCGCAGCGCACCGGCGAGAGCGCCGCCGCCGCACAGCCAGATGTCCTTGCCGTCTTCCTTCTTCAGCTCCCGGATCTTCTCGACCGGATCGGTGCTGACCAGCTGCACGGCCGGGCCGGGAGCCTCGGTCATGGTGCGAGAGAAGACGTAGTGCCGCAGGTGCGTGTACGCATCCGTGACACCGAGGTCCACGGCCATCTGATACGAGACGCGGCCCTCCACGACGGTGTCGAAATGCCGGTGCGGGACGTCTTCGACGCCGAGCGCGGACCGGACGTGCGCCGGCACCATTTCCGGGTACTCGCGCACCAGCGGCTCGGCGTGGTCGCCTTCGATCTGGAACACCGAGCCGGTCGGGTCTTCCCGGGTCGGGGCGGCGATGAAGCCGTCGAGAGTGGACGCGACGAGATAGACCAATTTACGCATAACAGACAGTCAAGCAGGTCAGGTGGGCAGTCCTGTCGAGTGGTCGGCCGCCGAGCGTTTGCGGCGCAGCCACACCCTTCGCGTCCCGTCCGCGTACAGCCGGACAGTCCGCAGTTCCCAGCCCGCGAACTCCGCGTGGATGGAGAGCTGGATCATCGCCGCGCGCCGCGACACCGCGGGGGGAAGGCGCAGGCGGCGATACTCCCAATCCCCTTCGACCACCGCCTCGTCGACTGTCGTCATGGCTGGATCACCTGGGTCCCTTCTCCGGCGGCCGAGCCGACGAAGACGCGGCCGCTCTGGTCGTCGACGCCCACCGTGTCCGGCTGGCGCACGGTCGGGAATCGGTACTTCTCGACGGGCTCTCCGCCGCGGACGTCGTAGCCGACGACCTCGTTGCGGGCGGTCAGGGTGATCCACGCCAGGCTGCGCTTCGCGTCGAAGGCGAGGCCGTACGCGCCGCCCGGGACCGGGTAGCGCTGGCGGAGGATCAGGGGATTGGTCGAGAACGCGAGCAGCGCGCCCGCGCGAGCGTCGGTGACCAGCACGCGGCCGTAGGAGTCGGGGACCGCGTTGGCCGCGCCGTCGCCCGCGCGCAGGCCTTCGTCCATGGTCCCGGCCTGCACGTCCACGCTGAACACGGCAGTGCGCAGCCGGTCGAGGACCACGACTCCGTTGCCGGTGTTGACCACGTCGTCGGCGCTGTACAGCTGCCCGGTGATCGTTTTCGCCACCGTGCCGTTCGCGAGCACCTCGACCGCCTTGCGGTCGCGGACCGCGACGAGCGTGTCGGCGCCGTCCGCGGTTCCGGCGGCGGGCTGTCCGGCGACCTTCTCCGCGGTCAGCTGCCCGCTCGGCAGCGAGACGCGGGCGAGCACGCCCTTGCCAGGGATTCCGGCGAGAGCCTGTCCCTTGGACACGTTGAGCGATTCCGCCGGACCGGGCAGCGCGACGGTCTTCTTCGGGGCGCCAAGCGAGCCGAGATCGTAAAGCCGCAGCTCGGGCGGCTGGGAGAGGGCGACGACGAGGATGTGGCTCTGCTGGTCCGTCGCGATCGCGGACACGACCGGCATGGGCAGCACCTGCCCGGCGGGACGCGTCGCCGCGGCGGGGGAGACGGCCGGTTTCGCGGCCGTCGGATTGGCCACGACCTGGAGATTGTCCTTCGGCTCGGCCGAGGACGAGCAGGCCGACAGCGCGAGCGCACCGGCGAGCGGGATCGCGATCCGCGACGCGGCGGTGAGCCGACGCACCTTGAAACCTCCAGCAAAGCTCCGGCGAGCGAGTCCCTCCAGCATCCTCTCCGAACGCCGAACCGTCACGCCCGTGTCACCGACCCGACACCCGCGGCTCACCGGGTGCCCCGTTCCGGATAGCCGAAATCGATGCCGCTGACGTCGTCCAGCGCGCTGCGGATGGCGGGCGGGAGCGTGAGGTCCTCGGCGGCGAGCGAGCCGGTGAGCTGGCCGGTGTCGCGGGCGCCGACGACCGGCGCGGCCACGCCGGGCCGGTCCCGGACCCAGGCGAGCGCCACCGCGAGCGGCGAGGTGCCGAGACCCTCGGCGGCGGTCACGACGGCCTGCACGATCCGCGCGGCCCGTTCGGTGCGGTGGTGTTCGACGTAGCCGGCGTACTCGGCGGACGCGCCGCGCGAGTCCGCCGGCGTGCCGGTGCGGTACTTCCCGGTGAGCACGCCGCGGCCGAGCGGGGCCCACGGCAGCACGCCGATCCCGTGGTGCGTCGCCGCCGGGACGACTTCGCGTTCGATGCCGCGTTCCAGCAAGGAGTATTCGAACTGCCCGGACACGAGCGGCACCGTGGCGAGCGAGGCGGCGGTGGCGAGCTGCCAGCCCGCGTAATTGGACACGCCCACGTAGCGGACCTTGCCGCTCGTCACCGCGTAGTCGAGCGCGGACAGCGTTTCCTCGATCGGCACGCATTCGTCCCACGCGTGCAGCTGCCACAGATCGATGTGGTCGGTGCGAAGCCGCTGCAGCGACCCTTCGAGCGCGGACAGCAGCGCCCCGCGCGAAGCGCCGCCGCCGAACGGGCCGTCGGTGCGGCGGGCGACAGTCTTGGTGGCCAGCACGACGTCCTCGCGCGGCACCAGGTCCGACAGCAGTTCGCCGAGCATCCGCTCGGCCTCGCCGCCGGCGTAGAGGTCGGCGGTGTCCACGAGGGTGCCGCCCGCGTCGACGAACGCGACCAGCTGGCTGGCCGCCTCGTCCGGATCGGTGTCGCCGCCCCACGTCATGGTGCCGAGGGCCATCCGCGATATCCGCAGTCCCGACCGGCCGAGCTGTCGCTTTTCCACGACCGCCGAGCCTAGTGGGCGCACCCGCCGCGACCCGACCAAGGTGACCCCGTGTCGGACCGGCGCCCTCGCGGGAGTTCTCAGGAACCACCCGATAGGTTCCCGACTCGTGCGAATCGGACTGCGCCCCGTGCGGGCGGGCGAAACGGCGGGAGCGGCCTGATGGGATGGTTCGAGGCCCTGATCCTGGGGCTGGTGCAGGGACTCACGGAGTTCCTGCCGATCTCCTCGAGCGCGCACGTGCGGATCGTCGCCGCGCTGGCGGGCTGGGGCGATCCGGGCGCGGCGTTCACCGCGGTGACCCAGATCGGCACCGAGCTGGCGGTGATCCTCTACTTCGGACCGAAGATCGGCCGGATCCTGCGCGCCTGGTTCTTCTCCCTCTACCGCCCGGACTGGCGCCGCGACCCGGACGCGCGGCTGGGCTGGCTGATCATCGTCGGCTCGCTGCCGATCGTCGTGCTCGGCCTGCTCCTGCAGGACGAGATCGACCGGGCGTTCCGCGACCTGCGGATCACCGCGACGACGCTGATCGTGTTCGGCCTGATCCTGCTGTTCGCCGACCGGACCGCGAAGCAGCAGCGGACGCTGGACCACCTGAACGTGCCGCACGGCCTGGCCTACGGCTTCGCCCAGGCGCTCGCGCTGATCCCGGGCGTCTCGCGCTCGGGCGGCACGACCAGCGCCGGCCTGCTGATGGGCTACACCCGTTCGGAAGCGGCGGAGTACTCGTTCCTGCTCGCGGTGCCCGCGGTGTTCGGTTCGGGGCTGTACAAGCTGACCGACATCGGCAAGAACGGCGAGAACGCGCAGTGGGGGCCGACGATCCTGGCCACGCTGGTCGCGTTCGGCGTCGGCTACCTGGTGATCGCGTGGCTGATGGCCTACATCAAGAAGCGCAGCTTCGTGCCCTTCGTGATCTACCGCGTCGTGCTCGGCGTGGTGCTGTTCGGCCTGGTCTTCGGCGGCGTGCTCGACCCGAACGCGGGACCCGCCGGGGGCTGAACCCGCCGGGTCACCGGTTAGGGTGGCGTCGTGAGTACGGTCATCTTGCTCCGGCACGGGAAGTCCACGGCCAACGGCTCGGGCGTCCTCGCCGGGCGCACCCCGAAGGTCGGGCTGGACGACACCGGCCGGGCGCAGGCCGCCGCGCTCGTCGAGCGTTTCGCCGGGGTGCCGGTGGCCGAGCTGGTGGTGTCGCCGATGCTGCGCTGCAAGCAGACCGTCGCGCCGCTGGCGGCCGCGCAGGGCCTGGCGAAGCTCGTCGAGCCCCGGCTGTCCGAAGTGGACTACGGCGAGTGGACCGGCCGGGCACTGAAGGATCTGGTCAAGGAACCGCTGTGGCGCGTGGTGCAGGCGCATCCGTCGGCGGCGGTGTTCCCCGGCGGGGAGGGGCTCGCCGAGATGCAGGCGCGCGCGGTGGCCGCGATCCGCGCGCACGACGCGCGGATCACCGCCGAGCACGGCGACCACGCGGTGTGGGTGGCGTGCAGCCACGGCGACGTGATCAAGTCGGTCCTGGCCGACGCGCTCGGCCAGCATCTGGACGCCTTCCAGCGGATCGTCGTGGACCCGGCCGCGGTGTCGGTCGTCCGCTACACCGAAACGCGCCCGTTCGTGCTGCGCGTGAACGAGCACGGCGGCGACCTGGCCGGGATCGTGCCGCCGCCGCCCAAGAAGAAGGGCCGGGCGAAGAAGACTTCGAGCGACGCCGTCGTGGGCGGAAGCACGGGCCGCTGACGGTCGACAGTCCTTCCGTCGGATGCCAAACCCCGTAGGGTGGGCGGAACCACGTGGAGAACCCTGTGGAGAACCAGGAGCGCAAACCCGAATGATTTCCCCGGACAACCCGTTCGCCGTCCCCAGCGACCTGCCGTACGAGCTGCCGCCGTTCGACCGCATCGCCGACGAGCACTACCGGCCCGCCTTCGAGGCCGGGCTCGCCGAGCACGCCGCCGACGTGGAGCGGATCGCCGACGACCCGGCCGAGCCGACCTTCGAGAACACGATCGCGGCGCTCGAACGGGCCGGCGCGCTGCTGACCCGGGTGTCCGGCACGTTCTTCAACATCTCGGGCTCGAACGCGACCGACGAGGTCCAGGAGATCCAGGCCGAGCTGGCCCCGAAGCTGGCCGCGCACGAGGACGCGATCCACCTCAACCCGAAGCTGTTCGCCCGGATCGACGCGCTGTACCGCAAGCGCGCCGAACTGGGGCTGAACCCGGAAGAACTGCGGCTGCTGGAGCGCCGCTACACCGACTTCAGCCGCGCGGGAGCCGGGCTCCCCGAAGAGGACCAGGCGAAGCTGCGCGCGCTGAACGAGCAGCTTTCGACGCTGCAGACCCGTTTTTCGCAGAACCTGCTGCGGGACACCAATGATCTCGCCGTCGTGCTCGACGACGCGGCAGAACTGGCCGGGCTCGGCGAAAGCGCGATCGCGGCGGCGGCGCAGACGGCGGCCGAGCGCGGTCTCGAAGGCAAGTACGTGCTGACCCTGACGCTGCCCACCGCGCAGGCGGCCGTGGCGTCGCTGGAAAACCGTTCGGTGCGCGAGCGGGTCTTCACCGCTTCGGTGTCGCGCGGCAACCGCGGCAACGAATACGACAACAACGCGATCGTCGAGGAGATCACGCGGCTGCGCGCCGAGCGGGCGGCCCTGCTGGGCTACCCGAACCACGCGGCGTACGTGATCGCGGACGAGACCGCCAAGACCGTCGAGGCCGCCGGCGGGCTGCTGGAGCGGCTCGCGCCGGTGGCGGTCGCGAACGCGCGCACCGAGGCCGCGGAACTGCAGCGGCTCCTGGAGGCCGACGTGCCGGGCGCGACGCTGCAGCCGTGGGACTGGGCGTTCTACGCGTCGAAGGTCGAGCGCGAGCGGTTCCAGCTCGACACCGCGGCGCTGCGGCCGTACTTCGAGCTGGACCGGGTGCTGCACGACGGCGTGTTCGTGGCCGCGAACCGGTTGTACGGCTTGAGTTTCACCGAACGGCACGACCTGCCGAAGTACCACCCGCAGGTACGGATCTTCGAGGTCTTCGACGCCGACGGCAGCGGGCTCGGCCTGTTCCTGATGGACTACTACACCCGCGACTCCAAGCGCGGCGGCGCGTGGATGAACAACTTCGTGGACCAGTCGCGGCTGCTCGGGCGGCGCACGGTGGTGGTCAACGTGCTGAACGTGACCAAGCCGCGCGAGGGGGAGCCGACCCTGCTCTCGCTCGACGAGGTGCGCACCGCCTTCCACGAGTTCGGGCACGCGCTGCACTCGCTGCTGTCCGGCGTCGAGTTCCCGACGTTCACCGGCACCAACGTGCCGCGCGACTTCGTCGAGTACCCGTCGCAGGTCAACGAGATGTGGATGTTCTGGCCGGAAATCCTGGCCAATTACGCCAAGCACCACGAGACGGGGGAGCCGCTGCCCGCCGGGCAGGTCGAGCTGCTGGAGGCCGCGCAGCAGTACGGCGAGGGCTTCCGCACGACCGAGTACCTCGCCGCGGCGCTGCTCGACCTCGCCTGGCACCGGCTCGGCCCGGACGACCGGGTCGAGGACGTGCAGCGGTTCGAGGCCGAGGCGCTCGAAAAGGCAGGCGTGGCACTGGAAAGCGTCCCGCCGCGCTACCGGACGACGTACTTCAACCACGTCTTCTCCGGCGGCTACAGCGCCGGGTACTACTCCTACATCTGGAGCGAGGTGCTCGACGCCGACACCGTCGAGTGGTTCACCGAGAACGGCGGCCTGAAGCGGGAGAACGGCGACCACTTCCGGTCGACCCTGCTCGGCCTCGGCGGCAGCGTCGACCCGATGGAGGCGTTCGCGACCTTCCGCGGCCGCGCGCCCGAGATCGAGCCGCTGCTGAAGCGCCGGGGACTCGCCGGCGCGTAAGCCAGGTGTATAACGCCCTATCCGGTGGGGCTGGGGCGACCCGGCCCCACCGGATAGGGCGTTTTCGCGTCCTCCTCCGGTTCGCAGGCGCAGCGCTGACCTGCCCGGGGCCGCCTCTTCGTCGGATCGGCTGAATCCGGGGCCCGAGTGTCGGTGGATCCGACGAAGCCGCGGAGGGGGTGCTTGACCGCACAATGCGGCATCGCCGAATCAAGGAGGATCCGACGGTGAGCATTCCGAGTTCCGGCCCGGTAGTACGGCGGACTGAACGGACCACGTTGACGCTGCTGGTCGGCGTCTTCATCATCGACTACATCGACCGGGTCATGATCGCGGTCGCGCTGCCGCTGATCGGCGCGGAGTTCGGGCTTTCCAAGACCACGCAGGGACTGGTCGTTTCCGCGTTCGCGATCGCCTATCTGGTCGGGCAGATGCCCGGCGGCCTGCTCGCGGACCGGGTCGGCGCGCGGCCGTTGCTGGTGATTTCCCTGGTGGCCTGGTCGGTGTTCACCGCCGCCACCGGCTTCGCGCCCGGACTGGTCGTGCTGCTCGTGCTGCGCGCGGCGTTCGGGTTCGCGCAGGCGCTGTTCCCCGGCGCGGCGTTCAAGGCGCTGGCCGAGCGCACGACGCAGGAAGGACGCAGCCGGGGCGCGGGGCTGCTGCTGGCGTCCAACTCGGTCGGGGCCGGGCTCGGGCCGCTGCTGGTCGCGCCGCTCGTGGTCGCCGCGGGATGGCGGCACACGTTCTGGATCGTCGCGGTGGCCGGGCTGGTCGTCGGGCTGGCGTTGTGGCGGCTGCTGCCGGCGCCGCTGCCGCGCGAGCTGACCGAACCGGAGGCGCGTGTCGCCCCGGTGAAGGTGCCGGTGTCGCAGGTGCTGCGGAACCGGCTGGTGATCCGCTGCGCGGCGATGTTCGCCTGTTTCAACATGCTCGCCTACGGGATGATCACCTGGGTCCCGTCGTACCTGGTCGAGACCAAGGGGCTTTCGCTGGTCGCGGCGGGGATCTCGGCGGCGATCCCGCAGCTGGTCAGCGCGGCGGCGGTGCTGCTGGGCGGCTGGCTGATGAGCCGGTATTTCGACCGCAGGCCGCGCTGGCTCGTGGTGCCCGCGCTCGTCGCCGCGGCCGGGGTGCTCGTCGCGATGCTGCTGTCGGATTCGGCGACCGGGTTCACCGTGCTGCAGACCGTCGCGATGTTCATCAGCGGCCTCGCCTCGATCGGCATCGTCGGACTGCCGCTGCGGGTGCTGCCGCGCGACCTGGTCGGCGCGGGGATGGGCCTGGTCAACACCGGCGGGCAGCTCGCCGGGGTGCTCGCGCCGCTGGTGATGGGCTGGCTCGCGGACCGGTTCGGGTTCGCCGCGGCGTTCGGCTTCCTGGCGGTGTCGACGCTGGCCGCCGCCCTGATTTCGCTGACCACGCGGTCCACCGCGTTCGCGCTCGGCGCCCCGGTTCCGGCGAAGGAACAGGTGGGCTGACCAGCGGGTCTCGTGAGTGTTCGTCCCGGTGAGAACCG